>NZ_JBSGXU010000018.1:0-76854 GCF_053610205.1 Streptomyces sp. NPDC054932
GGGCTGGAAGACTGCCCGGCGGGGCTGGAGTTCCAGCCCCGCCGGCGTTTGAGGCGCGGGGTTCGGGGCGGAGCCCCGGCACCGGCGTGCCTCGGTCATTGCTCCGCCGGGGCCGACGGTTCGCCGAAGCGGGCCAGGGCCAGGGAGCCGGCGACCGCCACCGCGAAGCCCGTCACCGCCAGCCAGGCCAGGCCCTCGCGGGTGCTGTCGCCGAGCCAGGCCACGCCCACCACCGCCGGGCCGACCGTCTCGCCCAGGACCATGCCCGCCGTGGCCACCGTCACCGAGCCGCGCGCCAGGGCCGAGGTGAGGAGCAGGAAGGCCGCGCCGCCGCCGAGCAGGAGTGCATACAGGGCGGGGTCGCGCAGGTCCCAGGGGGAGTCGATGAGCCGCACCGAGACCTCCACCACCCCGAAGCCGGTGCCCGCCGCGAGACCGAGGGTCAGGGCCCGCGGCCCGTCCGGGAGCCGGCCCGCGACCACGCCGACCAGCAGGACCAGCCCGGCCACCGCCAGCAGTCCCAGCTCCAGCGCAGGCGACCCGGTCCCGGTGCCCTCCTCCCCGGCGGACAGGCCCAGCATCAGCAGTCCCGCGCACACCACCGCCACCGCGGCCCACTCGGTCCGGGAGAGCCGCACCCGCAGCAGCCGCGCCGCGACCACCGCCGTCACCGCCAGACTGGCCGCCAGCGCGGCCCCCACCGCGTAGATGGGGATGTGCCGCAGGGCGATGATCTGGAGCACGAAGCCGGCCGCGTCCAGGCCGAGACCCGCCAGGTACCGCCACTGCCGCACGGCCCGCAGGAACAGTGCCGTGTCCACCCCGGACCCCGTGCCCGGCTCCGCCGACCGTGCCGCGACGGCCTGCAGAACCGACGCCGTGCCGAAGCAGACCGCCGCACCGAGCGCGCAAATCATCCCAATGAGCACGAACCGACTCTAGGTCACGGATCTCACGGCGGCCGGATTCCATCGGCCGGGGACCCCGCTCTAGTCTGTCCGCAGTACGCCGGGCCCCAGGGGGAGCAGCAGACATGGACAGCAGCAGCACCAATCAGCGCCGTATGCGCTCCGGCGCGGTCGCCCTCGGCGGCATGGGCCTCCTCGCGGCCACGCTCGTGGCCTGCGGCAGCAGCGACGAACCGGACAAGCGCTGTGCCTCCCGTTCGACGTTGCAGCACCTGAACAACAAGGAGTGCAAGAGCGGCGGCACCGGCTCGTACTACTACGGCGGCTACGTGGCCGCCGGCAAGGTCTCCGGCGGCAGCTTCGACAAGTCCGCCGTCACCCGCGGCGGCATCGGCGGCCACTCCAGCTCCGGCTCCAGCGGCGGCTGACCGACACCATGCAGCGGCACACCATCGAGCCCCGTCCCGACTGGCAGAAGACCGTCGAGGAGCAGGGGGTGATCTACCCCCTCACCCGCTTCCCCGACGACTCCCTGCGCCCCTACTGGGACGAGAGCGCGTACTACTCCTTCTCGCTCCCCGAGGTCGAGGCCCTGGAGAACGTCGTCGAGGAGCTGCACGCCATGTGCCTGGCCGCGGCCGCGCACATCGTCGAGCACGACCGCTTCGCCGACCTCGGCATCACCGATCCGAAGCTGGCCGCGCTGATCGCCGAGTCCTGGCGGCGCCGCGCCGAACAGCCCTCCCTCTACGGCCGTTTCGACCTGCGCTACGACGGCAGCGGCAGCCCGGCCAAGATGCTGGAGTACAACGCCGACACGCCCACCTCCCTCGTGGAGGCGGCCAGTCCGCAGTGGTTCTGGATGGAGGAACGCTTCCCCGGCGCCGACCAGTGGAACTCCCTCCACGAGCGCCTCGTCGACGCCTGGCGGCGCCAGGCCGAGCTGCTCCCGCCCGGCCTGCTGCACTTCGCGCACTCCGAGACCGACGAGCTCGGCGAGGACCTGATGACGGTCGCCTACCTCCAGGAGACCGCCGAGCAGGCCGGCCTGGACACCCAGGCGCTCTCCGTCGAGCAGATCGGCTGGGACAGCCTGTCCGGCCGGTTCGTGGACGAGAAGCTCCGCTTCATCCGCTCCTGCTTCAAGCTCTACCCGTGGGAGTGGCTGGCCACGGACGAGTTCGGCCCGCAGGTGCTCGGCACGTACGACCACGGCGGCGGCTCCGGCACCACCTGCTGGATCGAGCCCCTGTGGAAGATGCTCCTGTCCAACAAGGCGCTGCTCGCGATCCTGTGGGAGCTCTTCCCGGAGCACCCCAACCTGCTGCCCGCCTACCTCGACGGGCCGCGCGAGCTGGCGGAGCCCGGGTCGGCCGGCTACGTGGCCAAGCCCCTCCTCGGCCGCGAGGGCGCGGGCGTCACCCTGCACGAACCCGGCCCGGACGGCGAGCCGTTCGTACCGGAGCCGGGGGAGCGGTACTGCTTCCAGGGCCTGGCCCCGCTGCCCGACTTCGACGGCAACCGGGTGGTGCTCGGCGCGTGGGTCGTCGAGGACGAGGCGGCGGGGCTCGGCATCCGCGAATCGGCGGGGCCGGTCACGGACGAGTACGCCCGTTTCCTGCCCCACGTCATCCTCTAGGGGGTGTCCGCAAAGTCCCGCCCGGCTCCGGGCGCCGGCGCTGCTTTGCGGACACCCCTCTAGCCGCTGCGGACGGGGCCGCCTAGACGCCCAGCACCGATCGGAGCTGGTCCAGGCCCCAGTCCAGGTCCTCCTTGCTGATCACCAGCGGCGGGGCGATCCGGATCGTCGACCCGTGGGTGTCCTTCACGAGCACCCCGAGCTCCATCAGCTTCTCGGAGATCTCCCGGCCCGTGCCGCGTGACGGGTCGATGTCGACGCCCGCCCACAGCCCGCGGCCGCGTACGGCGGTCACGGCGCCCCCGCCCACCAGCAGGTTCAGCTCCCGGTGCAGGTGCTCGCCCAGCTCGGTGGCGCGCTGCTGGAACTCGCCGGTCCGGAGCATCGCGATGACCTCCAGGGCGACGGCGCAGGCGAGCGGGTTCCCGCCGAAGGTGGAGCCGTGCTGCCCGGGCCGGAAGACCCCGAGCACGTCCCGGTCGGCGACGACGGCCGACACCGGCACCACGCCGCCGCCGAGCGCCTTGCCGAGGATGTAGACGTCCGGGACGACGCCCTCGTGTTCGCACGCGAACGTCCTTCCGGTCCGCCCCAGCCCCGACTGGATCTCGTCCGCCATGAACAGGACGTTCCGCTCGCGGGTCAGCTCCCGTACGCCGCTCAGGTATCCGGCGGGCGGCACCAGTACGCCCGCCTCGCCCTGGATCGGTTCCAGCAGTACGGCCACGGTGTTCTCGGTGACGGCGTGGGCCAGCGCGGTGAGGTCCCCGTACGGCACGATCTCGAAGCCCGGCGTGTACGGCCCGAAGTGGTCGCGGGCGTCGTGGTCCGTGGAGAAGGAGACGACGGTCGTGGTCCGGCCGTGGAAGTTGTCGGCGGCGACCACGATCTTGGCGTGCCCGTCCGGAACGCCCTTGACCTCGTAGCCCCACTTTCGGGCGGTCTTCACCGCCGTCTCCACGGCCTCCGCGCCCGTGTTCATGGGCAGCACCATCTCCTTGCCGCACAGCGCGGCGAGCTCGGTGCAGAAGTCGGCGAAGCGGTCGTGGTGGAAGGCGCGCGAGGTGAGCGTGACCCGTTCCAGCTGGGCACGGGCGGCGTCGATCAGACGGCGGTTGCCGTGCCCGAAGTTGAGGGCCGAGTACCCGGCGAGCATGTCGAGGTATCTGCGGCCCTCGACATCGGTCATCCACGCGCCCTCGGCGGACGCGACGACCAGGGGCAGCGGATGGTAGTTGTGCGCACTGTGCGCGTCTGCGGAGCGGATGGCATCAGCAGTTGTCGACACGGGGTCTCCGATCGTCCGTCTGGCCGGGCGTAGCGCCGGGTGAAGCGGTGACGAGGGTGGCGTCACCTTCATATCGTCGCTCGTATCCCGGACGCAGAAACCTCTTCTGCGGCGCGCCCGCTAAGGTGGGCGGTACGCACGGCGACTGGCGTACGGAGAACCAACTCCGGGGGAGTCGTGCGCGCTCGACCGCATTCAGGGCCGCTCGCCTGGGCCTCGCGGGGTACCGATCACATCGACCCCGGAGGAGCCCGCCATGTCCGCGAGCCGCCATCCCGCCCTTTTCGCGACCGACCCCGAGCTGGCGTCGTTCGTCGCGGCGGAAGAAGTGCTGCAGGCGCAGACCCTGCGCCTGATCCCCAGCGAGAACTACGTGTCCGCAGCCGTCCTGGAAGCCTCCGGCACCGTGCTGCAGAACAAGTACAGCGAGGGCTACCCCGGCCGCCGCTACTACGAGGGCCAGCAGAACATCGACCGCGTCGAGGCGCTGGCGATCGAGCGGGCCAAGGGCCTGTTCGGCGTGGACCACGCGAACGTGCAGCCGTACTCCGGCTCGCCGGCCAACCTGGCCGTGTACCTGGCCTTCGCGAAGCCGGGCGACACCGTGATGGGCATGGCCCTGCCGATGGGCGGGCACCTGACGCACGGCTGGGGCGTCTCGGCCACGGGCTCATGGTTCCGGGGCGTCCAGTACGGCGTCCGGCAGGACACCGGCCTCATCGACTACGACGCGGTGCGCGAGCAGGCCCTCGCCGAGCGGCCGAAGCTGATCTTCTGCGGCGGTACCGCGCTGCCGAGGACCATCGACTTCGCGGCCTTCGCGGAGATCGCGAAGGAGGCCGGCTCGATCCTGGTCGCGGACGTGGCCCACATCGCGGGCCTGATCGCGGGCGGCGCGCACCCGTCCCCGGCGGACCACGTCGACGTCATCTCCACCACCACGCACAAGACCCTGCGCGGTCCGCGGGGCGCGATGCTGATGTGCCGGGAGGAGCACGCGAAGGCGATCGACAAGGCGGTCTTCCCGGGCCTGCAGGGCGGTCCGCACAACCAGACCACGGCCGGCATCGCGGTGGCGCTGCACGAGGCCGCGCAGCCGTCGTTCGTCAGCTACGCCCACGCGGTCGTCGCCAATGCCAGGGCGCTGGCCGCGGCGCTCCTGCAGCGGGGCTTCGACCTGGTCTCGGGCGGTACGGACAACCACCTCGTGCTGATCGACCTGACGGGCAAGGACGTGCCGGGCAAGATCGCCGCCAAGGCCCTGGACCGGGCCGGCATCGTCGTGAACTACAACACGGTGCCGTTCGACCCGCGCAAGCCGTTCGACCCGTCGGGCATCCGCATCGGCACGCCGTCGCTGACCTCGCGCGGCCTGTCCACCGAGCACATGCCGCTCGTGGCCGAGTGGATCTCGCGCGCGGTCGACGCCGCCGCCAAGGGTGACGAGCAGGCCCTCGCCGCGATCCGCGCCGAGGTCACGGACCTCATGGCCGCCTTCCCGGCCCCGGGACTGCCGCTGTCCTGACCTGCGGCGCCGGTTCCGGGGGGCTCCGCGCGGCGGATCTCTCCGGAACCGGCGGAAATCGGTCGCTCGGCCGGGGCGGTATCCGGACGCGCCGCTACCCCCCGGTACCCCGGCGCGGTACGGGCGGACCCGGCGCGACCCGCGGGGATCCGGCCAGCGGAGGGCACGGGCCCGCCCCCGCACCTGAGAGAATGAAGCCATGGCTTCTGATCGTCCTCGCGCGCTCTCCGGCATCCAGCCCACCTCCGGCTCGTTCCACCTCGGGAACTACCTCGGAGCCATCCGCCAGTACGTCGCCCTGCAGGAGACGCACGACGCCTTCTACATGGTGGTCGACCTGCACGCGATCACCGTGCCGCAGGATCCGAAGGAACTGCGCGCGAACACCCGCCTCTCCGCCGCGCAGCTGCTGGCCGCAGGGCTGGACCCCGAGCGCTGCACGCTCTTCGTCCAGAGCCACGTGCCCGAGCACGCGCAGCTCGGCTGGGTCATGAACTGCATCACCGGTTTCGGCGAGGCCAGCCGGATGACCCAGTTCAAGGACAAGTCCGCCAAGGGCGGCGTCAACAACGCCACCGTCGGCCTGTTCACGTACCCGATCCTGCAGGTCGCCGACATCCTGCTCTACCAGGCGAACGCGGTCCCCGTCGGCGAGGACCAGCGCCAGCACATCGAGCTGACTCGTGACCTGGCGGAGCGCTTCAACCAGCGCTACGGCCGGACCTTCACCCTCCCCGCCGCGCACATCGTCAAGGAGGTCGCGAAGATCTACGACCTCCAGGACCCGGCGATCAAGATGTCGAAGTCCGCGTCGTCCCCCAAGGGCCTGATCAACCTCCTCGACGAGCCCAAGGTCACCGAGAAGAAGATCAAGAGCGCGGTCACCGACACCGAGGCGGAGGTCCGCTTCGACTCCGAGGCGAAGCCGGGCGTCAGCAACCTGCTCACGATCTACTCCACCCTCACGGGCGAGACGATCACCGAGCTGGAGGCGAAGTACGAGGGCAAGGGCTACGGCGCGCTGAAGACCGACCTGGCCGGCGTGATGGTCGATTTCGTCACACCGTTCAAGAAGCGCACCCAGGAGTACCTGGACGACCCCGAGACGCTCGATTCCCTCCTGGCCAAGGGCGCGGAGAAGGCCCGCGCGGTCGCCGCCGAGACCCTCGCGCAGGCCTACGACCGCCTCGGTCTGCTGCCCGCCAAGCACTGACGAACGCAACTACGGACAGAGAGCCCTGGCACGAATGGGGGTGCTGCCGCCACACTGGGGCGGCAGCAGTCCACAGCCACAAGCGGAGGAGAGACACGTGGGGACCGTAACGCTCGGCGTTTCGATCGCGGTCCCGGAGCCGTACGGCAGCCAGCTCCAGGAGCTGCGCGCGGGCTTCGGGGACGCCGCCGCGCACGGCATCCCCACGCACGTCACCCTCGTACCGCCCACCGAGGTGGAGGCGGACCGGCTCCCCGCGATCAGGGCCCACCTGGTCGAGGTCGCGGCCGCCTTCCGGTCCTTCCGGATGCGGCTGGACGGCACGGGAACCTTCCGTCCCCTCTCCCCGGTCGTCTTCGTCAAAATCGTCGAGGGCGCCGCGGGCTGCACGCGTCTGCAGAGCGAGGTCCGCGATCCCCAGGGGCCGATCGACCGCGAGCTGGCGTTCCCGTACCACCCGCACGTCACGGTCGCCCACGGGATCTCCGAGGAGGCGATGGACCTGGCCTTCACGACCCTCGCCGAGTACGCCGCGGAGTGGGTCTGCGAGGGCTTCGCGCTCTACGAGCAGGGCTCGGACGGGGTCTGGCGCAAGCTGCGCGAGTACCCCTTCGGGAGCGGACCGGCCTGCGTCCCGGCGCAGGCGGGCTCACCCGCCGACCAGGCGGCCGAGGTGACCGGGGCCGCAGGGGCTGCCGGGGCCGCAGGGGCGACCGTACCGCCGTCCTGACGGCGCGGGCGCGGGGCCGGGGGCAGGGGGAGCCGGGCGATGCGCCGGGCACGGAATCTCAGCCTTCGCAGGACCAGGGTGTGGAACGGGCGACCCGCAGGGCGCGTTTCGGGAAAAGTCACAATCGACGACCGTAGCCGCCAGAAGCGACAATCCCGGCTATTTCCGGCGGCTGAATTACGGTGACCCCATGGACTGGCTGACGAAACTCCCGGTGATCGGGCCGCTCGCGGCCCGCCTCATGCGGACGCACGCGTGGCGTTCGTACCAGCGCCTCGACCGCGTGCACTGGACCCGCCTCGCCGCCGCGATCACCTTCATCAGCTTCATCGCGCTCTTCCCGCTGATCACCGTGGCCGCCGCGATCGGCGCGGCGCTGCTCAGCCCGGAGCAGCTGGACCGGCTGGAGAAGAGCCTCTCCGAACAGGTCCCGGGCATCGCCGACCAGCTCAACATCGAGGGGCTCGTCGCCAACGCCGGCACGGTCGGTCTCGTCGCCGGCGCCCTCCTGCTGCTCACCGGCATCGGCTGGGTCGGCTCCATGCGGGACTGCCTGCGCGCGGTCTGGGAGAAGGACGACGAGGACGACGGGAACCCCATCGTCCGCAAGGGCAAGGACACGCTCGTCCTGCTCGGCCTCGGCGGCGTGGGCCTGGCCTCCGCCGCCGCCTCCATCCTCGGATCGAGCGCGGTCGGCAAGTCCGCCGACTGGCTGGGCATCCCGCGCGAGGGCGCGGGCGGTGCGCTGCTGCGCTCCTTCGCCTTCCTCATCGGCGTCGTCGCCGCCTTCCTGCTGCTCCTCTACGTCCTGACCCTGCTCCCGGGCGTGGAACCGCCGCGCGGCCGCCTGATCCAGGCGGCCCTCATCGGGGCGGCGGGCTTCGAACTGCTGAAACTGCTGCTCAGCGGCTATATGCGCGAGGTCGCGGCGAAGAGCATGTACGGGGCCTTCGGCGTGCCGATCGCCCTGCTGCTCTGGATCAACTTCATGGCGAAACTGCTGCTGTTCGTCTCCTCCTGGACGGCGACCCGCGACGACGCGGACGGCGACGGGACGGAAGACCCGCCGGCCGCCCCTCCCGCCGCCCCTCCGGCCGTCGCACCGGAAGCCTCCGGCAGCCGCTGAAGCGACGGCCGGCCGCGCCGGTGGCGCACCGGTGTGGGGCCCGGTGCGCCACTGGATCCCGGGTGACGGGACGCCCTACCAGGTGCCGTTGCCGCAGCCGTACACCCAGCGGTGCGAGGCGGAGTTGTCGTGGACCTTGTCGCCCAGACCGCGGTTGTCCCCGTTGCGGGTCCAGCTGTACTTCTGCGCGTTGCCGCGCAGGTTCCACTCCGTGCCGTAGCCGATGCAGGCGTAGGCGCCGGTGTGGTTGTCACCCCAGTAGATGTTGACGTGGTGGCGGCCGGAAGGGATGCCGGAATTGCGGACCCAGTCGGCCTTGTTCTTGACCTGGCCCGGCCACGAGGACGAGTTGCCGCCCTCCTGGTAGAGGTAGTTGGCGTCGTCCGAGTAGGCACAGAAGTTGCCGCTGCCGCAGCCGCCGTCGGCCTGCGCCGCGGTCGGAACGGCCACGACCGCCGCACCGGCGATCGCGATCCCCGCGAGGAGCGTCCTGAGCTTGTTCATGGTGTTCCCTCCCAGTTGTGCTGTGCGTGGTTCACCGCCGGTCGGCGGTACGCGATGTCAGGTCCCGGAGTGCCGGGCGACCACATCGCGAGCTGTGGGCAGGGCCGCCACCTGCATCCGCCGCATGGCGTCGAAGGCGGCCCGGTTCTCGGAGCGGATCTTGTCCGAATAGCGTCGGTGCAGGTCCTGCGCGGTGACGGCGAGGCCGGTCGAGCGGGCGCACTCGGCCTGGGCGGTCGCCATCGGCACGTCCTGCGCCTCGGCCTCCGGGCCGGTCCGTTCCAGTTGTTCCTCGCGCTGGCGGACCGGGTGCGCGGCCGGGAAACCGCGCCCGCCGACGCACCCGCTCCACGCGGTCAGCGCCTTGCGGAAGGCGGGATCCTGGTTGACCAGGCCGGTGCGCACCGCGGTGAGCTGGTTCGCCGTCTCGCTGGCGCGGTACCAGGCCCGCACGTCCCCGTAGAGCCGGCGCCAGGACTCGGTGACGCAGCCGCGGTCGCTGTGGCTGAGGGTGCCGCCGAGGGGGCTCGCGAACTCCAGCCCCCGGGAATCCGGCCCCAGGAGGGCCACGCCCAGGGCATCGCGCTGTTCCGCGGAGAGCCCCCGTTCGTACTGCCGGGCCGGGCCCGAGGCCGCCTGCTCGTCCAGCGACCGCTCGATCCCGCGTCCGTAGCCGTGACTGCGGGCCCAGTCCACGTCGTCCACGCCGTACGGGAAGTCCCGCAGGTCCGGGTGCGGCACGCGGGGGACGGGCCAGTACGAGAATCCCTGCGCCCGCATGCAGTCCTGTACGAGAAGTTCCCCGGCGCTCTGCAGAAGGTCCAGCTCGGCGCTGTCCACCGCCCGCACCGGGGCCGGCTGCCGGGCGCCGTCCGAGGGGAGACCGGTCCAGGCCGCCACGGCGAGCAGCGCGACACCGGCCGCGAGGGAGGCGGAGATCCAGCTCCGCCGGGCGCCGTTCAGCACGGGGTGCTCACACCCCCGGTCCCGTTGCCCCCGGGGCGGATCCCGCCGGCGCGGCCGATCCCGCCGGAAGGGCGCAGGCGGGCAGGGCCCCCGTCCGCCGGCGTCGACCCGACCCCCGTGCGGATGACGTCGTTCTGCCCGGTGGCGGACGAATCCGGCTGCACCCGCCGCCGGGTCGCGGGCCCCTGCTGCGCCGTGCCGTCCGCGTACGCGGCCCGGTTCCCCACCGCCACTGCACAGCCCGCCGTGACGACGGCCGACCATCTCCCCCTCATGGGAGGACCCCCTTCCCGCCTGCGCCCTACCGACGGGAGTGAGCAAACCCTGCCGAAGCCCTCCGCAGAACCTGTGAGTTGAGAGGTGGTGCGGGCCCGGGAAGCCGGTTAGGGGAGGGTCCCGGGACGCCCGTCCGGGACGACGGCACACGAGCGCCCCCCGGCCGGAGGAGCGGCCGGGGGGCGGTGCGGACCGCGTGAACGGTGTGTGCCGGGTGCTGCGGCGAGCGCTTCAGACCAGGTCCTCGCCCCGGCCGCGGCGGCCGCGGGGCCAGCGGCGGTTGACCACGAAGGCGCCGCCCGCCAGTACGGCCAGCGCGCCGCCCGCGACGCCCAGCGCGGTGCCCGCACCGCCGCCCGAGTCCTTGCCGGCCGACGGGTTGTTCTCGTGCGACTGGGCCGGAGAGCCGTGCGAGGAGGTGTCCTCGCTCTTCGGCGGTACCAGCTCACCCACCGGCTTGACCTTGCCGGCCGCCGCGAAACCCCAGTCGAAGAGCGCGGCGGTCTCCTCGTAGACCGAGTTCGCACCGGCCGCACCCGGGTTCATCACCGTGACCAGCAGCTTCCTGGCGCCCTGCTGCGCGGCGCCGGTGAAGGTGGAGCCGGCCATCGTGGTGTTGCCGTTCTTCACCCCGGCGATGCCCTTGTAGGGAGGGATGCCGCCCGCGCCGGTCATCAGCCGGTTCGTGTTCTGGATCTCGAAGTAGTCCCGCGGCTTCCCGGGCTCCTGCAGTCCCGGGAACTTCGCGCTCACGGTGCCGCAGTACTCCCGGAAGTCCTGCTTCTGCAGTCCGGAGCGGGCGATGAGCGTCAGGTCGTACGCGCTCGACACCTGTTCCGGGGCGTCGTACCCGTCGGGGGACACGACGTGCGTGTCGAGGGCCTGGAGCTCCTCGGCGTGGGCCTGCATGTCCTTGACGGTCTTCTCGACGCCGCCGTTCATGGCCGAGAGCACGTGGACGGCGTCGTTGCCGGACCGCAGGAACACCCCGAGCCACAGGTCGTGGACGGAGTACTCGTGGTCCTCCTTGACCCCGACCAGGCTGCTGCCCGAGCCCACGCCCTCCATGTCCTTGTCGGTGACCTTGTGGACCTGGTCCTTGGGCAGGCTCGGTAGCACGGTGTCCGCGAAGAGCATCTTCATGGTCGAGGCCGGGGGCAGCCGCCAGTGCGCGTTGTGCGCGGCCAGGACCTCGCCCGTCTCGGCGTCCGCCACGATCCACGACCGCCCGGTGAGGTTCGCCGGCAGCGCCGGCGCGCCCGGCAGCAGGCTCACCTGGGTGCCCGGCTGGCCGAGCAGGGATCCGCCGACCGTGGACATCGAGACGGGCGGCGCGGCCGGGGCCTTGGCCGGCTGGCCCTTTCCGTCGGCCGGCGGGGTCGGCGCGGCGTGCGCGGGGGCCACCAGCATGGTGGGCACCAGCAACGCGGTGGATAGGACCGTCAGCGCGGTCGTCTTGGCAGACACGCAGGTGAAAGTACATCCCGATGAGCTGGCGGGCGTCACGGACCGGCCAATTCGAGGCAACCAACCCCGGGACAGCCCACCCCGGCGCGTCCGTCCTGGGGATGAATCCGATACTGAAGGCATGAGACTCAGCCGTACCGCCTCCTGGTTCCTGCTCGCCTTCGGAGTGTGGAGCTGGTTCATCTGGGTGTCTTTCGTCCGGAACCTGTGGAAGAACGGCAGTGGTCTTGCCTTCGATGCGGCGGGCGATCCCACTTCCTACTTCTGGGTGCACCTGACGCTCGCGGTGACGTCCTTTCTCCTGGGGACGGCGGTCGGTCTGATCGGGTTGCGTGCCGTCCTCGCCCTGAGGCGGGGGTCACGCACGGACGGTGCCGACGGTGCGGGCCGCACGGATTCGGGGAACCAGGCATGACGATCCTGATCTTCGCGCTCGTCGCACTGGCGGTCTGCGCCCTGCTGGTCCTCGTCCACCGCTGGCTCTGGATCCGCCTCGTCCGCGACACCACGACCCCCGGCGGCCTGCCCCGCCGCATCGGCACGGCCTCGATCATCGCCCTGCCCCTCCTCTCTGTGGCCGCGCTGACCACGGGCCGTGCGGGTGCCCCCTTCTGGCTCCAGCAGACGGTGGCCTGGCCCGGGTACCTCTGGCTCGCGGTACTCCTGTACCTGACCCTGACGATGCTGGTCGCGGAGCCGATCCGCGCGCTGTTGCTCCGCCGTCTGGCCCACCGTGACCCCTCCGGGGCGGTAGCCGGCCGGCCCGGGCCCGTGGAGGTGCCCGCCGCGGCGGCGCCCGCGGCCACCACCACCGTCACCACCGAGCAGCCCGCCACGGGCGACGGGCTGAGCCGCCGCCGGTTCGTGGCCCGGACGGTCGGCGGGGCGGCCGCCGCCGTGGCCCTCGGGACGGTCGGGGCCGGTACGCACGGAGTCCTGCGCGGGCCCAGTGTGAAGCGGGTGCAGGTCCCCCTCGCCAAACTGCCGCGCGCGGCACACGGATTCCGGATCGCCGTCGTCAGCGACGTCCACCTCGGCCCGGTGCTCGGCCGCGCCCACGCCCAGCGCATCGTCGACACCGTCAACCGCACCCAGCCCGACCTCATCGCCATCGTCGGCGACCTCGTCGACGGAAGCGTCCCCGACCTCGGGTCGGCCGCGGAGCCGCTGCGCCGGCTCGCCGCACGCCACGGCGCGTACTTCGTCACCGGGAACCACGAGTACTTCTCCGGCGCCCAGCAGTGGATCGACCACGTCCGCGAGCTGGGACTGACCCCGCTGGAGAACGCCCGCCGCGAGCTGCCGCACTTCGACCTCGCGGGGGTCAACGACATCCAGGGGGAGCTGGAGGGGAGCGGCCCCGACTTCGGGGCGGCGCTCGGCGACCGCGACCGGACGCGGGCCGCCGTGCTCCTCGCGCACCAGCCGGTCGTCATCCACGACGCCGTCCGCCACGGCGTCGACCTCCAGCTCTCCGGCCACACCCACGGCGGCCAGCTCTGGCCCGGCAACTATCTGGCCGAGCTCGCCAACCCCACCGTCGCCGGTCTGGAGCGCTACGGCGACACCCAGCTCTACGTCTCCCGCGGGGCCGGGGCATGGGGGCCGCCGGTGCGCGTCGGGGCGCCGTCCGACATCACGGTCGTCGAACTCGCCTCATATCAGGCCTGATTGGCCCCAACCGCTGACGGGCCGCCCCCGAACCAGCCTTCCGGTGGCTGATATTCCGTGATGGGATGACCGTTAATCGGACAGCACGTCGCTGTCATCGGGTCATGGGGTGGGGTTCAGGGGATGCGGTCTGTCCGCTCGAAAATTATCGCGGCCGGGCTGGTCCTCGGCGTGGCCGGCGTGGGGGCCTGGCAGTTGCTGCCCGAGGACGGCAACGGCCGCGGTGCCGTCCGGGTCGGCACGAGCGACGTCGTCTCCTCCCTCGACCCCGCCGGGGCGTACGACGCCGGTTCCTGGGCCCTGTTCAGCAACATCTACCAGTCACTGCTGACCATCAAGCCCGGTTCCGACGCCCCTGTGCCGGACGCCGCCGCCTCCTGCAACTTCGTGGGCCAGAAGCTCACCACCTACCAGTGCGAGCTGCGCCCCGACGTGAAGTTCGCGGGCGGCCGCACGATCACCGCCGAGGACGTCAAGCACTCGTTCGACCGCATCAAGGCGATCAATTCCGACCAGGGTCCGGCTCCCCTCTTCAACACCCTGGAGTCGGTCAAGGCCGAGGGGCGCACGGTCACCTTCAACCTCTCCGCCCGCGACGCCACCTTCCCGTTCAAGATCGCGACGGGTGCCGCCTCGATCGTCGACAAGGACAAGTACCCGGCGAAGGCCCTGCGCGAGGACGGCAAGGCGGACGGCTCCGGCCCGTACGCGCTGGCCGCGTACAAGGCCGGTACGAGCGTCGAGCTGAGGCCCAACACCTCGTACAAGGGGCAGGGAAAGCCCGCCCGCAGGCCCGTCACCGTCAAGTACTACAAGGACGCGGACCAGCTCGACCATGCCTGGAACGCCCGCCGGATCGAGGTCGCCCACCGGGACATGCCGCCGTCCGTGCTCGCCGGCCTCAACCCGGGCATGAAGGACACCCGCTACCAGGCATCCGGCGGCAGCGAGATCCGCTCCGTCGTCTTCAACGTCCGCCCCGGCGCCGCCGCGGCCCCGCTCGCCGTCCGCCAGGCCGTCGCCGCCGTGCTCGACCGCTCCAAGGTGGCCTCCGAAGTCCACCTCGGCACCGTCACCCCGCTGTACTCGCTGGTCCCGGCGGGCATCGCCGGCCACAGCACGCCGTTCTTCGACGCCTACCCCACGCCCAACGCGGCCACCGCCAAGAAGCTCCTCAAGGACGCCGGGATCACCGCGCCCGTCCGCCTCACCCTCGGCGTGAACGTGCGCGGCGCGAACGTGGCCGAGGCCGAGGAGCTCAAGCGCCAGCTGGAGTCCACCGGCCTCTTCCAGCTGACGCTCAAGCCGGTCGAGCAGTGGAGCGACTTCCAGAAGAAGTACGCCGCGGGCGAGTTCGACGCCTACACCATCGGCTGGATCGCGGACTTCCCCGACGCGGACAACTTCCTCGCCCCGCTCGTCGGCGCCGACTCGTCCATGAACAACGGCTTCTCCGACAAGCAGGTCGACGAGCTGATCACCCGCACCCAGTCCCACTCGGAGCGGGGCGACGCCGCCGCCGAGTTCCGCGACCTCCAGAAGGTGGTCGCCCAGCAGGCCCCTATGGTGCCGATCTGGCAGAAGAAGGACTACGTGATGTCCCGCGAGGACGTCACCGGAGCCCAGAACCTGTCCGACGGCACCGGCGTCTGGCGCCTGTGGGAACTCGACTGGCTGTAACCGCCGCCGACTCCGGCTCCGCCTCGGCTACGCGGGGTCGGGGTCGGACGCCTTGCGGCGACCCCCGGCCGTGGCCGTCTGGGCCATGCCCGGCAGGAAGTCCGCGAACAGCTCGTGCACTTCGCGCACCAGCGGCCGCAGCACCCGGAACCGGGCCAGCACGATGCCACGCGTCGTCAGCTGCGCACCGCGCTCGGCGAGCCCGCGCGACTTCGCGCTGTTCGGGGAGCGGTCGAAGACCCAGTACAGGACCAGGCCCATCTGCGAGAGCCACATCAGCTCCGGCAGTACGTCGGCGAGCTCGGCCGGCACCTTGGTCTTCGCCCCCGCCAGCACCTCGCGGTGGATGTCGATCGCGGCCTGACGCGCCGGTTCCGATTCCGGTGAGAACGGGCTGAGCGGACTCTCGGGGTCGGCCGCGTTCTTGAAGAACTGCGAGGCGAACTCGTGGTACGGAGCGCCGATGTCCAGCCAGCTCGTCAGTACGCCCGCGAGCCGCTTCTGCAGATCGGTCTCGTTGTCCAGGATGGGACGGACCGCCGCCTGGTGGGCGGCGCTGATCCGGTCGTAGAACCCCTGGACCAGGTGTTCCTTCGACTCGAAGTAGTAGTAGGCGTTGCCGACCGAGACGCCGGCCTCCTTTGCGACAGCCCGCATCGTCGTCTTGTCGAAACCGCGCTCCTGGAAGAGACGGAGCGCGGTTTCGAGGATGAGCGTGCGGGTCTGCTCGCTCTTGGGAGCCTTCTGATCAGTCACGGTGTATGAGCCTATCCGGGGACGGAGCAGTGGTCGTCACAGGCCGGTCCTTCGACCTCCTCGGCGCCCCCGGGGTGACCCTCCGTCCGCACGGCCTGACGCCATGCGGAGGCCGTGTACATGGCCGCCCGGGCGAAGGGCCGGCCGGCCGCGGTGGCCAGCCAGTTCGCCTTCGGCCGGTGGTCGACCAGCGCCCACAGGCACACGATGAAGGCGTCGGTCCCGGTCCACACCTGCCCCGAGTCCCCGACGACGGTGATCTCCCGGAGCGTCGACGCGTGGTCGAGGCGGGGGAACCGCCGCCGCGCCTCCCAGGACGCGGCGGGGACGAGGGCGAGCGGGACCAGCCACCGCTGCGCGAGCAGCCAGTGCCGGATGTGTACGCAGAGCGGGCAGTCGGCGTCGTAGAGGACGGTCAGTTTCCGCACGGGCGCGATGGCGGTCGGCACGGTTCAGGCCCCGACCGGCGCGGTCCACCCCTGCGGGGCGACGGGCGGCGTCTGCTGGCGCTCCATGATCCCCCGGCGGCGCATCCTGTTCAGGACCCACACGTTGCCGAGGTGCATGATGCCGAGGACCAGCAGGACGACGCCGAGCTTGACCGAGAGCGCCTCGAAGAGGCCGCGGGCGCTTGCGATCTCCTCGTCCGAGCGGAGGTAGAGGGTCACGAAGCCGATGTTCACGAGGTAGAAGCCGACCACGAGGAGCTGGTTGACGGCATCCGCGAGCTTCTCGTTCCCGTGCAGGACGTCACCGATGAAGACCCGGCCGTTACGGCTGAGGGTACGGGCCACCCAGACGGTGAGGCCGATGCTGATGAGCAGGTAGATGACGTACGTGACGACGGTGAGGTCCATTGTCCCCAGCCCCTTTGAACGTGTTCAACTGCTGACAGGCATGACTGTAGGGCTCTTTTTGAACAAGTTCAAGTGACCGTCCGGGAACTCCCGGACGGTGGGGTGGAGATGGGGGGGCGGCCGAGGGGTGCGGGCGCGCGGCGGCGGTTCGCGACCAGGAGCCCCGGAGCATCACGGTGATCGCGCCGACGGCCCGGGGCGGGGTGCCCGCCCTGCCGGTGCCGTGGTCAGGCTCGACCGGGCGGTGGCGCTCGGGATGGCGTACGGGCCGCGGGCGGGCCTTGGCCCGGCCGGGAGCCGACGTCCCCGACGGCCGGGGCGGTCGCGGAGGTGTGCGCGGCGGCCCGGGCGAGCTCGCGGCCGGGCCGGAGCGGTGGGCCGGGACCGCCCCGGCCGTCGGGAATGGCCCGGCTACCGCCGGGGCTGCCGACCGGCCGGGCCCGCGGCTATGGTCTGCGCCGCCCCGGAACGGCGGTCGTCTCTCAGATGCTCAGCGACCGCGCGTAGTTGATCTGGGACATCACCCACTGGTAGGTGTGCGGGCCGGCCGCCGGGATCATCGTGGAGTGGTGGCGGCCGCCGCTGGTGACCGTGATCTGGATGTAGCCGGTGGTGGTCTTCTCCTTCATCAGGAGGAAGAGCAGGCCGAGCAGGCAGAAGAGGAAGAAGACGATCGCGAGCACGATCGCGTGCGGCGGGATCTTCTCCTCGGTGCGCGAGAAGTCGGTCGCGTTCCACATCGCGCCCTTGAGCGGCATCGTGCCCGACGGGGTGATGATCTGGTCCCCGGCCACGGTGATGTCGCCGAGCGACAGGCCGGCCCCGCCGACGGGGGCGGCGGTCGGATAGGCGGGGGTCGCCATGCCGGCCCCGCCGATGGTCGGCTGGTAGGCGGGGGCCGCCGGATAGGCCGGGGCCGCCGGGTAGGGCTGCGGGTAGCCGTAACTGGCTTCGCCGGGGCCCCACTTGTAGTCGCCCTGGTCGGGTGTGGCGGGCGTGCCGGGCAGACCGCCCTGGCCGGCGGGGTCGCTCGCGTACGGATTCGGCTGCTGCTCGCTCATGCTGCCGATCCTTCCACAGGGGCTCCCGTCCCGTACCCCGGGTCCCGCAACCCAGGTCAGGGGCCCGCGCCGACCGGAGCCGCCCGGTGCGCGCGCCAACTCCCTTTCCCCGCTTGCCGGGAGGCAGGGCGTGCGGCCGTACCGCGTCCGGTCCGCGCCCGGGCCCCCCGACCGTGCCCGGGCCCCGCGAGGCCCGTTGTCGGTGCTCGCCCCTACTGTCGGCCGCATGGGAATGGTGACCTTCGTCGACGAGACGACCGCCGGAGGCCGTGGCGACGGCTGGGCGCTCGACATGGCCGAGGAGCGGCTCGCGCTGCGCGAGCTGATCCGGCGCAGGGTGTTCCAGGAGGTCGCGGAGTACCACGCCCGGCGGTCCGAGGTCTTCCAGGGGCTGGTGCGGCCGGAGGGGGCCGAGCGGACCCTGAACGGGTACGCACTGCGGACGCCGCGCCGCCTCGACCCGCAGAAGCAGACCGAGCTGGCCCTGAAGGCGTTCGAGCGCAACGGCTTCCTGGTGCTGGTGGGGGACCGTCAGATCGTCGCCCTGGACGAGGAGATCGCCCTTCCGGCCGGTGTCGAGGTCACCTTCCTGAAGCTCGTCGCGCTGGTGGGCGGCTGATGGGGCAGGACGTCGGGGTGGTGGCGGACGGCCTGCTCCGCACGGTCGTGGACGCCATGGTCCACCCTCCCGCCGTCGAGGAGCAGCTCGACGGGATACGGCGTCTTCCGGCCGGGGACCGGCGACGGCTGATCGAGGAGTTCGCCGACCGCCATCGGCGCGAGGCCGGCACGGAGCAGGTGCGGGCTGGGCTGCTGACGCTGATCGTGCTCGTCGGCCGGGGCCTGGACGGTCTGCCCCTGGAGCAGGAGAGGACCGACAGGCTGGAGATCATCTCCCGCACCCACTCCTACTGGCACCCCCACCGGTACCACGGGGCCTTCGTCATGGCCGAGATCGCCGCCGGGCACCCGCTCGCCCCCGCCCTCGTCGCGACCGTCCGGCGCAGCGCCATGGACGCGTACGGCGACAGCGCCTTCGCCGAGTCCGCCCGAAGGCTCACCGCGCCCGTGCTCAACGTCGGTGAGGAATGGGCGGAGCAGGCCATGGCGGACGAGCGGTGGCACGAGCTGCTCGGGTACGCGCTGACCGCCAGGGCCGCCAAGCCCTCCGCCGCGTGGGAGAAGCGCGGCCGGGCGCTCCTCGGCCGCCTCGGCGGCGAAGCGGTGCGTGCTGCCGGGGTGGAGTGGCTGGCCCTCGTCGGGCGGCCCCGGACCATCCGGCTGGAGCAGGGCGCGTACGAATCGGACTTCAACGACGCCTTCGACCCCTTCAACGCCAACGCCCTGCGCGGTCTGACCTGGCTGCTGTCCTTCCTCCCGCCGCACCCCGACACGGTCCGCGTGCTCGGCGCGCTGGTGGAGAGCGCGCTGCGCAAGGCCGCCGGGATCGGGCCGCGCAACCCCAAGGTGGCCAACGCCGCCGTCAACTCCCTGGCCCGGATGGAGGATGGCGGCGCCCTCGCCGAACTGGCCCGCCTGGGCACCAGGGTGACGTACAAGGGCACCGCCAAGCTCGTCGACGCGGCCCTGGAGGCGCGCGCCGCGGCGCTCGGCATGAGCCGCGAGGAGATCGAGGAACTGGCCGTTCCCGCTCACGGGTTGACGGAGGTGGGCCGGGCCGGGTTCCGCCTCGGGGAGGCCACCGCACTGCTGGAGGTGCGCGGGAACAGGGCCGTGCTCGGCTGGCGCAATGCAGCGGGCAGGCAGGTCAAGAGCGTGCCCGCCACCGTGCGGCGGGACCACGCCGAGGAGCTCAAGGAGCTCAGGGCCACGGTCAAGGACATCGACAAGTCGCTGTCCGCGCAGGCGGAGCGGCTCGACGGGCAGTTCCTGGCCCGGCGCCGGTGGGCCTACGGGCGGTGGCGCGAGCGGTACCTCGACCACCCGCTGCTCGGGACTCTGGCCCGGCGCCTGATCTGGACCGTGGACGGCACGGCCGTGGGCTTCGCGGACGGAGAGTTGCGCACCCTGACGGGCGCACCCCTGGACCAGGACACCGCGCGGGCCGTCGTCGAGCTGTGGCATCCCGTCGGCAGGGAGCCCGCCGAGGTGGTCGCCTGGCGGAAGTGGCTGGAGCGGTACGCAGTGACGCAGCCCTTCAAACAGGCCCACCGCGAGGTGTACCTGCTGACCGGGGCCGAGCGGAACACGAGGACCTACTCCAACCGGTTCGCCGCGCACATCCTGCGTCAGCACCAGTTCCACTCGCTCGCCGCGGCCCGGGGCTGGCGCAACAGGCTCCGCCTCAACTTCGACGACTGCGCCCCGCCGGCCGTCCGTGAGCTGCCGCAGTGGGGGCTGCGCGCCGAGTACTGGATCGAGGGCGAGGGGCACGAGGACGGCGTGGACACCACCGAGTCGGGCAGCTACCTGCGGCTGCGGACGGACCAGGTGCGCTTCTACCCGATCGACGCCCCGCAGAACGAGGCCGACACGTACGGCGGCGAGTACACGATGCGGCTGCGCGACGGCCGGGACCCGGTCGACCCGCTGCCGCTTTCCGGCATACCCGCGCTGGTGCTGAGCGAGGTGCTGCGGGACATCGACCTCTTCGTCGGCGTGGCCAGCGTCGGCAACGATCCGACCTGGTCCGACGGCGGGCCCGAGGGCCGCTTCCGCGAGTACTGGACCGGCTACGGTTTCGGCGAGCTGAACCAGAGCGCCGAGACCCGGCGGGTGCTGCTGGAGCGGCTCGTGCCGCGGCTGGCCATCGCGGAGCGCTGCACCGTCCAGGGCCGCTTCCTCCACGTGCGGGGCGAGCTGCGCACGTACAAGATCCACCTCGGCTCGGGGAACGTCCTGATGACGCCGAACGACCAGTACCTGTGCATCGTGCCGGGCGGCTCCGGCGCCCCCGAAACCGGCTATCTGCCCTTCGAGGGGGACCGGACGCTGGCCGTGATCCTCTCCAAGGCCATGCTGCTCGCGAAGGACACGGAGATCACCGACCCGATGATCACCGCCCAGCTCCGCCGCTGACGGGTCCTCGGGAGGGGGGAACGGACGAGGGCCCCGCCCCCGGACGAACCGGGGACGGGGCCCTCGCACACGCGGACCGGAAGGTCAGAAGCGGCGCGTGATCAGCGCACGCTTGACTTCCTGGATGGCCTTCGTGACCTCGATGCCACGCGGGCACGCGTCGGTGCAGTTGAAGGTCGTGCGGCAGCGCCACACGCCGTCCTTGTCGTTCAGGATCTCCAGCCGCTGCTCGCCGGCCTCGTCACGCGAGTCGAAGATGAAGCGGTGCGCGTTGACGATCGCCGCCGGGCCGAAGTACTGGCCGTCGTTCCAGAACACCGGGCACGAGGACGTGCACGCGGCGCACAGGATGCACTTGGTGGTGTCGTCGAAGCGCTCGCGGTCCTCGGCGGACTGCAGACGCTCGCGCGTCGGCTCGTTGCCCTTGGTGACCAGGAACGGCATGACGTCGCGGTACGCCTGGAAGAAGGGCTCCATGTCGACGACAAGGTCCTTCATCACCGTGAGGCCCTTGATGGCCTCGACGGTGATCGGCTTCTCCGGGTTGATGTCCTTGATCAGCGTCTTGCAGGCGAGCCTGTTCTTGCCGTTGATCCGCATCGCGTCGGAGCCGCAGATGCCGTGCGCGCAGGAGCGGCGGAAGGTCAGCGTGCCGTCGAGGTCCCACTTGATCTTGTGGAGACCGTCGAGCACGCGCTCCTTCGGGTCGATCTCGACCTGGAAGTCCTGCCAGGTCGACTCCTCGGAGATCTCCGGGTTGAAGCGGCGGATCCGGAAGGTGACCGTGATGAACGGCGAGGCGGCGGCCGCCGCCTCCATCTTGTCCAGGGTGGGGGTGGCCATCAGTACTTACGCTCCATCGGCTGGTAGCGGGTGACGACGACGGGCTTGTAGTCCAGCCGGACGGAGTCCTTGCCGTCGTCGCCGACCTCGCGGTACGCCATGGTGTGGCGCATGAAGTTGACGTCGTCGCGGTTCGGGTAGTCCTCGCGGTAGTGACCGCCGCGGGACTCCTTGCGCGCCAGCGCGGACACGGCCATGACCTCGGCCAGGTCGAGCAGGTTGCCCAGCTCGATGGCCTCCAGCAGGTCCGTGTTGAAGCGCTTGCCCTTGTCCTGGACGGACACGTTCTTGTAGCGCTCGCGCAGTTCCGCGATCTTCTCGACCGCGGTCTTGATGGTCTGCTCCGTACGGAACACCATCACGCACGCGTCCATCGTCTCCTGGAGCTCCAGACGCAGGTCGGCGACCCGCTCGTTGCCCGTGGAGTTGCGCAGGTGCTCGACGAGGTCGGCGACCTGCTGCGCCGGGTTCTCCGGGAGCTCGACGTAGTCGTTCTCCTGCGAGTACCTGGCCGCGGCGATACCGGAGCGCTTGCCGAAGACGTTGATGTCCAGCAGCGAGTTGGTGCCCAGGCGGTTCGCGCCGTGCACCGACACGCACGCGACCTCGCCGGCCGCGTACAGACCCGGGACGACGGTGGTGTTGTCGGCCAGGACCTCACCCTCGACGTTGGTCGGGATGCCGCCCATGGCGTAGTGCGCGGTGGGCTGGATCGGGATCGGGTCCGTGTACGGCTCGATGCCCAGGTAGGTGCGCGCGAACTCGGTGATGTCCGGGAGCTTCGCGTCGAGCTGCTCCGGCGGGAGGTGCGTGAGGTCCAGGTACACGTGGTCACCGGCCGGACCGCAGCCGCGGCCCTCACGGATCTCGGTGTAGATGGAGCGCGAGACGACGTCACGGGACGCGAGGTCCTTCATGACCGGCGCGTACTTCTCCATGAAGCGCTCGCCGTCCTTGTTGCGGAGGATGCCGCCCTCACCGCGGGCGCCCTCCGTCAGCAGGATGCCCATGCGCCAGATGCCCGTCGGGTGGAACTGGAAGAACTCCATGTCCTCCAGCGGCAGGCCGCGGCGGTAGCAGGCCGCCTGGCCGTCACCCGTGAGGGTGTGCGCGTTGGAGGTCACCTTGAAGAACTTGCCGGTGCCGCCGGAGGCGTAGATGACGGCCTTGGCCTGGAACACGTGGATCTCGCCGGTGGCGAGCTCGTACGCGACCACACCGGCCGACTTCTTGACGCCGTCCTCCTCGACCAGGAGCTGGTCCAGGACGTAGAACTCGTTGAAGAACTCCACGCCCTCCTTGACGCAGTTCTGGTAGAGCGTCTGGAGGATCATGTGACCGGTGCGGTCAGCGGCGTAGCAGGACCGGCGGACCGGGGCCTCGCCGTGGTTGCGCGAGTGACCGCCGAAGCGGCGCTGGTCGATGGTGCCGTCCGGGGTGCGGTTGAACGGCAGGCCCATCTTCTCCAGGTCGAGGACCGCGTCGATGGCCTCCTTCGCCAGGATCTCGGCGGCGTCCTGGTCGACCAGGTAGTCACCACCCTTGACCGTGTCGAAGGTGTGCCACTCCCAGTTGTCCTCTTCCACGTTGGCCAGCGCGGCGGCCATGCCGCCCTGCGCGGCGCCCGTGTGGGAGCGGGTCGGGTAGAGCTTCGTCAGCACGGCGGTGCGGCTGCGCTTCGTCGACTCGATGGCGGCGCGCATGCCCGCGCCACCGGCGCCGACGATGACGGTGTCGTACTTGTGGATCTTCATTTGGTTCGCCTCAGCCCCGTTGCCTAGCGGATGTTCGGGTCGAAGGTGAAGATCACCAGCGTGCCCAGAAGGATGGTGAACACCGTGGCGGTGTAGAGCAGGCCCTTCAGCCACAGCCGCGTGTTGGCACGCTCCGCGTAGTCGTTGATGACGGTACGCAGACCGTTGGCGCCGTGCAGCATGGCCAGCCACAGCATCAGCAGGTCCCAGACCTGCCAGAACGGGGACGCCCAGCGGCCGGCCACGAAGGCGAAACCGATCTTGGACACGCCGCCGTCGAGCACCAGCTGGATCAGCAGGTGACCGATGACCAGGACGACGAGCACGATGCCCGAGAGGCGCATGAAGAGCCATGCGACCATCTCGAAGTTCCCGCGGGTCGAGCGCGGGGTCTTGCCGGTCCGCTTGCGCGGGGCCTCGATGTAGGGCGCCGGGTTGTCCACGTCGTAGAGGGAAACGCCCTCCACGTCGCCGATGACCTTGGCGGAAGAAGTGTCAGAAGACATGCGTGTCACTTCCCGAACAGTTCGAGGTAGGCGTGGCCCAGGACGGGGTAGAGAGCCCCGACCATCAGCACGATCCAGATGCTCACGACAGTCCAGAGCATCTGCTTCTGGTAGCGCGGGCCCTTGGACCAGAAGTCCACGGCGATGACACGAAGACCGTTGAGCGCGTGGAAGAGGATGGCGGCCACGAGGCCGTACTCCAGCAGCGCGACGATCGGAGTCTTGTAGGTAGCCACGACATCGTCGTACGCCTCGGGGGAGACGCGGACGAGAGCGGTGTCGAGGACGTGTACGAACAGGAAGAAGAAAATGAGGACGCCGGTGACTCGATGAGCCACCCAGGACCACATTCCTTCCCGGCCGCGGTACAACGTTCCAGCCGGCACGGAAAACCCTCCGGAAGCGGGGCGGGGGCCAGCCGGCTTCTTTGTCGGTCGGGCCCGGCCGGGTACGGTCCACCGGCCCCGGACATCGTAGCGACGCTTTGTCGGTTCCCTCGCGCGGGGTCCATCGGTGTGATCAAACAGGCACGTACGGACTATCCCACAGGGGCGAATAGCCCGATTTCCGTGGCAGTCAGCCCATCGGGCGAGGTCAGCCAGCGTGTCAGATCCCTCAGCCGGGCCTGCGCGACACGGCGCAGCTCGTCCGCGGAGATCGAGCGCTCCTCGTCCACCTCGTGGCCCATCCGCCGCCGGATCGCGCCCAGCAGCTGGTCGGCCTGCTCCTCCGGAGGATGTCCGTCGAGGCAGATCACGAAGGCGTGGCCGAACTTTCGTTCGTACTCCGCGTGGGCCGCGTCGAGGGCCAGCAGTGCGGCGTACGGAGCCCCGTGATCCAGCTCCGCCGAGTTCTCCGAGGCCAGCGCCTCGGTCAGGTCGCCCTGCGAGAGGTCGTACGAGGCCTCGTCGGCGGCGGCGAGCAGGGCCCCGGGATCCGGGTAGGGGCGGTGCGCCGCCACCCGGTGCGCCCAGCGCCGGCTTCCGCAGCAGTGCAGCAGGACGGCCCGGGCGGCTTCGGGGGACAGTGTGTTGAACCGGGCCAGGCCGGAGCCGTGGGACGGGCCGGAGCTTCCCCGGGAACCGGTCCGGGAAATGCCCCCCGGGGCCTGTGCCGGAAGGTGGCTGGACAGCAGGGGGCTCCTCGGGGCGCGGCGGGGGTGTGCCGCCACGCTATCGATGCAGGGCAGGGTGTGTCGTACCGATTCGGGGATTTCACCCGGAAGTGAGCCGAAAGGATGACGTGAGCGCCACGGACAGGCATGGTGAGTGCCCCGGGAAGGGGAGGGCGACCGAGGCCGCCACCCCCCACAGGAGAGGCCCCGGCCGCCATCCGTCACGGGCTCGTGCGACAAGCCCGTACCCATGTCAGCGCCTCGGGTGCGTTTTGTGTCACACCTCGCTCCGCACAGGATTGGTTGCACGTTGTATCACTCGTGGACGAGAGGTGCTTGAAAGCCGTAACGTGCTGATTTGCGCCACACGTACAGGACAGTGAACGGGTTGGGGACTTTGCTGGGGGACGACGCGGAGCTGACCGCCGCGGTACTCGCGGCACAGGATGGCGACGAGAACGCGTTCCGTGCTGTGTACCGCGCCGTGCATCCACGCCTGCTCGGTTACGTACGCACGCTCGTCGGGGACGGCGACGCGGAGGACGTGACCTCGGAGGCATGGCTGCAGATCGCCCGCGACCTCGATTCCTTCACCGGAGACGCCGACCGCTTCCGCGGGTGGGCCGCCCGCATCGCCCGCAACCGGGCCCTCGACCACATCCGCATGCGCGGCCGGCGCCCCGCCATCGGCGGCGACGACACCGAGCTGACGAGCTGGGCCGCCGAGTGCGACACCGCCGGCGCGGCGATGGAGTCCCTGGACACCGGGCGCACCATGGCGCTCATCGCGCAGCTTCCGCAGGACCAGGCCGAGGCCGTCGTGCTGCGCGTCGTGGTCGGCCTGGACGCCAAGAGCGCGGCCGAGACCCTGGGCAAGCGGCCCGGCGCGGTACGGACCGCGGCCCACCGGGGCCTGAAGAAGCTGGCCGAGCTGCTCGGTGCGGAGGGCGGCTTCGAGCCCGACCCGGACACCGGCTCGGGCCCGCGCGCAGCGGTCGGCCATAATGCCAGTGGCCAGGCATGGGACGGCGGGGGCGGGAGGGATCTCGACGCCGTACCCGCACAGCGGGGCCGGAGCGGGGGCTTCGCAGAGCAAACCGGTGTGACGGATTCACGTTGGCGGACGCAGAAGGACATGTGATGGCCGACGAGCGCAACAGGTGGCTGGACAAAGCCGCGGCGGACAGACTGCTGCGCGGTGAACCGGTGGAACCTGTGGGGCCGGCCGCCGATCGGCGTGCCCGGACCGAGGCCGCCCGGCTGCGTGCCGCACTGGACGCGCTGGGCGCCGCGACCGGGCCGCTGCCCGCGAGCACGGAACTTCCCGGCGAAGCCGCGGCGGTGGCCGCCTTCCGTACGGCGCGCGGCGCCGCGCGTCCCTCCGCCGTGTCCGCAGAACCCCTGGTCGACCTCGGCCGCATCATCCCCGCGCCCGCTCCGCGGCGCGGCCGGACCGTGAGCTTCGGCCTCGCGGCGGCCCTGGCCAGTGTCGCCGTCGGCGGACTGGCCGCCGCGGCGGGCGCCGGGCTGCTGGAACGGCCCCGGCACGACAGTGCGGGACCCGGTCCGGCGATGTCGGTCAGCGTCGGCGAGGAGCAGGTCCCGGGCATCGGCAGCGGAGCCCCGACCGCCGGCCCGAAGCCGACGCCCACCCGGCTGCCGGACGGCTCGGTTCCGACGGCCGCCGCGGGCACGCCCGTGCCGCCGGGCACGGACGGGCGCGCGACACCCGGGACCGGCGCGGGCGCCGGAACCTCCTCCGGCACGTCGGCGACCGGCGGCTCGGGCAAGGACCTCCAGGGCGCGACGGGCGGCAAGGACGCCCGGGACGACGACCGGAACACCTTCGGCGGCGGGGACGCGGACAAGGACCGCGACCGCGACGGGGAGAGCCGGCTCAGGGCCGTGGACCTCTGCGAGGAGTTCAAGGCGGGCCGGCTCGACGACGCGCGCCGTGAGCGGCTCTCGCGCCTGGCCAACGGCCTCACCCGGATCCCGGACTACTGCAAGTCGGTGCTGGACCGCGAAAGCTCCGGCGGCGGCAAGCGCAGCGACGCCCCGCTGGAGGGTGGAACGCTCCGGGCCCCGACCCTTTCGCCGGCCGTTCCGCGCGGCTCGATCGGCCTGCGCGTCGGCGGCTGACACATGTGCTGACCTGCCTGTAACACTTTTCGAACCGGTGGCGCAGTACATATCGAGCCGACTGGTCATCGGCCGCGCATGAGCCGGGGTTCCCCCCGTACCCCTGGGCTCTGCGCAACCGGCGCGGGCGGGGCACGTTCCCCCGGCCCTGCCCGCGCCCATTACTTCGGACCCTTCTGCCGCAGGACGCGGGACACAGCGAAAAGCCCGAGGCGTGAGGCCCCCCGCCTCCTGCCCCGGGCCGCACCGGACCGGATCTCCGGTCCCGGTCCCACGCCGGCATCACCAGTAGACGACGACCTTGTCGCCGACCTGGACCTCGTTGAAGAGCTTCGACAGCTTGCCCTTGTCCCGGACGTTCACGCAGCCGTGCGAGGCGCCGTTGTAGCCGCGGGCCGCGAAGTCGGCCGAGTAGTGCACTGCCTGGCCGCCGCTGAAGAACATCGCGTACGGCATCGGCGTGTGGTAGATCGTCGACGTCCACTCCTTCGCCTTCCAGCCCACGTTGAACACGCCCTCGCGGGTCGGGGTGTTCTCGGAGCCGAAGCGCACGTCCATCGTCGAGACGACCTTGCCGTCGATCATCCAGGCGAGGGTGCGGCTCTCCTTGCTGATGCACATGACGCGGCCCTGCATGCAGCGCGGGTCCGGTGCGGCGACCTCGTTGACGGTCGGCGGGCGCAGCTCGTCGGCGGTGGGCTTCTTGCTGGAGCTCTGGATCTTCGTCCAGGTGGCCTCGTCGACCGACCCGGTGGCGTTCAGGGCGTTCTTCGACTGGAAGGACTTGACCGCGGCCGTGGTCTTCGAGCCGTAGAAGCCGGTCGGTGCGACCGTCATCAGCTTGAGCTGCCTCAGCCGGGCCTGGAGCTCGCGGACCTGCTCGCTCTCGTCGCCGTTGGCCATGATCTGCTTCACCGAGGGGGAAGAGGAGGCCGACGCGGAGGGCGATGCGGAGGCGGAGGCGGAGGCCGACGGCGAGGCCTCACCGGGCTTGTTGTCGGTGGTCGGAGAGGCTTCGGGGGAGGCGCCCGCCGCGGGCGAGGACGGAGCCGAGGAGGCGGAGCCGGCGGACTCCGTCTTCTGCGGCCCGCAGGCGGTCGCGGCGAGCGCGACGGCGGTTGCCACCCCGATCGTGCGGATTATGACTCTCTGGCGCTGCATTGCAGTCCCCCCGGTCTCTACGTCGTGTATCTAGGTGATGCTCCGCGCGCGTGGAGAGTTGCACGCGGCTCCGGGATGTTGCGCCATTGTGACCGGCAGTCGTCCGCAGCCTTACGAAGCGATACGTGCGGGCACGGTTGTACCAGCCCCGGGCCCGGTTGCTCCACGGAGGACTACGTCACATGGCACACACCGAGAGCGGAATCCCCATCGAACCGGTCTACGGGCCCGGTGACCTGACGGGGTGGGACCCGGCGGCCGAGCTCGGGCAGCCGGGCGACTTCCCCTACACTCGGGGGATTTATCCGAATATGTACACCGGTCGGCCGTGGACCATGCGGCAGTACGCCGGCTTCGGTACGGCCACCGAGTCCAACGCCCGCTACCGGCAGCTCATCGAGGGCGGCGGCACCGGACTGTCCGTCGCCTTCGACCTGCCGACCCAGATGGGGCACGACTCCGACGCCCCCCTCGCGCAGGGCGAGGTGGGCAAGGTCGGCGTCGCCGTCGACTCGCTCGACGACATGCGGACGCTGTTCGATGGGATTCCCCTCGACCGGGTCTCCACCTCGATGACGATCAACGCGCCCGCCGCGCTGCTCCTGCTGCTCTATCAGCTGGTGGCGGAGGAACAGGGCATCCCGGGCACGCAGCTGACGGGGACGGTCCAGAACGACGTGCTGAAGGAGTACATCGCGCGCGGGACGTACATCTTCCCGCCCGGTCCCTCGCTGCGGCTGACGGCCGACACCTTCCGCTACTGCCGGGCCGAGATCCCCCGCTGGAACACCATTTCCATCTCCGGCTACCACATGGCCGAAGCCGGCGCCTCGCCCGCGCAGGAGGTGGCCTTCACCCTCGCCGACGGCATCGCCTACGTCCGTACGGCCCTGGCGGCGGGGATGGCGGTCGACGAGTTCGCGCCCCGGCTCTCCTTCTTCTTCGTCGCCCGCACCACCCTGCTGGAGGAGGTAGCGAAGTTCCGCGCGGCCCGGCGGATCTGGGCCCGCGTCATGCGGGACGACTTCGGGGCACGGGATCCGAAATCGCTGATGCTGCGCTTCCACACCCAGACGGCCGGGGTCCAGCTGACCGCGCAGCAGCCGGAGCTGAATCTCGTACGGGTGGCCGTCCAGGCCCTGGCCGCCGTGCTCGGCGGCACCCAGTCGCTGCACACCAACTCCTTCGACGAGGCGATCGCGCTGCCCACCGAGAAGTCCGCCCGCCTCGCGCTGCGCACCCAGCAGGTCCTCGCGTACGAGACGGACGTGCCGCAGACCGTGGACCCGTTCGCCGGGTCGTACGCGGTGGAGCGGATGACGGACGAACTGGAGGCGGCGGCGCTCGCGCTGATGCGCCGGGTCGAGGACCAGGGCGGGGCGGTCGCCGCCATCGAGGCCGGGTTCCAGAAGGCCGAGATCGAGCGGAACGCCTACCGCATCGCGCAGGAGACCGAGAGCGGGGAGCGGGTGGTGGTCGGTGTGAACCGCTTCGCCCTGGACCGCGAGGAACCGTACGAGCCGCTGCGCGTGGACCCGGCGATCGAGGCGCGGCAGTGCGCGGCGCTGGAGCGGCTGCGGGCGGAGCGCAACGCGGCGGCGGTGACGGCCGCGCTCGCGGACCTGAAGGAGGCGGCGGCGGGGACGGCGAACGTGCTGTACCCGATGAAACAGGCGCTACGGGCCCGGGCCACGGTGGGCGAGGTGTGCGGCGCGCTGCGGGAGGTCTGGGGGACGTACGAGCCCACCGGTTCCACCTGGTGAAACGGACTGGCGCGACAGGTGTGACCCTATGGGACACTCCTGCCCATGCTGGGTGTGACCGATCTTCCGACGTATCTCGCCGGCCTGGTGCTGATCATTCTGCTGCCGGGGCCGAACTCGTTCTACGTGCTCTCCGTGGCGGCCCGCCGCGGGGTGCGCACCGGGTACAAGGCCGCCGCCGGGGTGTTCACCGGCGACGCCGTGCTCATGCTGCTGACCGCCGTGGGCGCCGGTGCGCTGCTCCGGGCGAGCCCGCTGGCGTTCACCGTGGTCAAGTTCCTCGGGGCCGGCTACCTGGCGTGGCTGGCCGTGGGGATGATGCGGGGCGCCTGGGCGCTGTGGCGCACGCGCGCGGAGCGGGCCGAGGCGGAGCCCGACGTCCCGGCCGACCCGGCCGAGAACGAGCGGCCCTACCGGCGGGCGCTGCTGATCAGCCTGCTCAACCCGAAGGCCATCCTCTTCCTGATGTCCTTCTTCGTGCAGTTCGTGGACCCGTCCTACGCCTACCCGGCGCTGTCGTTCCTGCTCCTGGGCGCTCTGCTGCAGGCCGGCAGCTTCCTCTACCTGACGCTGCTGATCTTCGGCGGCACCCGCCTCGCGGGGGCCTTCCGGCGCCGCAAGCGGCTGTCGGCCGGGGCCACCTCGGCGGTGGGCGTCCTCTTCCTCGGCTTCGCGGCCAAGCTCGCCACGGGCTGAGGAACCTCGGCCGGGACACCTCGGCCGGGATCCGCAGGCCGGGCGCCGCCGGCCGGGCCCAGCGGGCCCGGTCCGCTCAGTCGAGGGCGCGGCGCAGCCACCCCATCCGCCGCACGGCACGGCGCACCGTCCGGCTGCGCGGCAGGAACGACAGCTGCGCGGGGATGCCGCCCGGCAGACCCAGGGAGGTCAGCCGGCGCCGGGTGAAGTACCGCCAGGTGCGCGGGGTCAGGTGCTTGGCCAGGTATGCCTCGGCGGCCGGCCGGCGCGCGGCCAGGATCTGCGGCTGCATGGTGAACCCGACGGCGGTCAGCAGCGCGGCCGGTTCCGCCCGGACCTGCTCCGGCGTCGGGGGCGTCCAGGAGCGGACGGCCTCGGCATCGGCGAGGTCCGGGAGCAGGGCGTCGACCAGGGCCAGCGGGACGCGGTTGCTGTTCGGGTACGGGGTGAGAGCGGCCAGGACCGCGTCGGTGCCGGTCCGGGCCACCGGGAGTCCGTACAGCGTGGCAGCGGTGAGCAGCCCGGTGGAGAAGCAGCCGACGACCAGCGCGGGGCGCAGCCGCTGGTAGAGGGTCTCCGCCAGGACCGGGGCGGCGACGACGGTCAGTCGGGCGCCGAGCCGTTCGGCCTCCTCCGCGGCCCGGCGGGCGTACGCGGCCGGGGCGCCGGGGTGCGGTTTGAAGACCAGCTCCCGGTGGCCCAGGGCGTGGGCCCCCCGGACCATCGACACGTGGAGCTCCTCCTCCTCGGCCAGGGTCATCAGGTCGAGCGCGGAGAGGTACTGGCCCAGCAGGAGGGCCGGGGGCTCGGCGGGCTCCGCCGCCCCGGTCGGTCCCGCCGGCTGCAGCGCCCCGGCCGGCTCCTGGGCCCCGGTGGCTTCGGCGAGCTCCGCGAGGACCTTGAGGAACGGCTCCGACGGCACCAGCTCCACCCGCACCCCGAACTCCGTCAGCAGCAGGGGCTCCAGCCCGGGCACCAGGTCCAGGTGGAGCACCCGCCGCACCCGCATCCCCAGTTGCGGGTCGAGGCGGAAGCGGGTGGGCCCGTAACTCATGAGCCCGTCGGCGTAGACGTCGACGGCCGCGCCGGGGAAGAGCCGGCACAGGGTCTGGGCCGGCGGGACCTGGAGGGACTCCACGATCAGCTCGACCCGGTCGTCGCCGAGGTCCCACAGGGTGCGCAGCTGCCGTTCCCAGATCGGGACGTCCTCCGCGCGCGGGGCCCAGGTGCTCGGGTGCTGCGGCTCGATGACGCGGTTCCAGTCGAGGACCTCGTCGAAGCGGGAGCGCAGGGCGGCGAAGCCCGGCATGTCCGCGACCCCCGGGGTGACCTCGGCGGTGACGGCGTGGTTGCTGGTCAGCAGGATGCGGCGGCCGGCGGGCGGGAAGCCCCCCGCGTCGATGCCCGCCGCGAGCGTGGCCGCTCCGTAGAGGGTGGAGGCCAGGAAGATCTGGGTGGGCATCAGACGCTCGCTCCCGACGGGGCGCGGCGGCCGCCGCGCAGGCGGCGCAGCACCGTGGAGCGTTCCGCGTCCATCGAGTCCAGGACCTGGTCCAGTACGTCCTGGGGCATGCGGCCGAGCGCGGCCGAGCTCATGAGGCGGAGTTTCCTGGCCACGTCCGGCTCGAACCTTTCGATGGATCCGAAATGGTGGGCGATAATTGCACAATAAGTCCGGACGGCTTTCGGGAGCAGCCGACCGGATTCCCGGTCCGCGTGCACGTCCGCGAGTACTTGATCGAATGCGCGGATGAAATCGAGCTGCCGTTCGTCCCCCACTTGCGTCAATGAGGTGGAAACCCCGCGCCGGTAGAAGATTCCGGGCAGCCCGACCGCGGCGAAGGACTCCGCCCCCCGGTGCAGCCGCCAGATCCACGGCCGGTCCTCCGCGGTCCGCAGCCCGTCGGTGAAGTGCAGCAGCCCGCGGTCCAGCAGCCGCCGGTGGTACATGCCGGCCCAGGCGTACGGATAGTCCACCGAGGTGGCCCGGTCTGCGGGCAGGATCGCGGTGCGCGGATCGGCGACCACCGACTCCGGGCCGTAGGGAACGCGCTGCACGCTCCGCGAGCGGCCGGTGCACCGTACATGGTCGGTACGGACGAAATCGCAGCTCAGAGCTTCTATGGCGGCCAGCGTCCGGGCCAGGTGGCCGGGCGCCAGCCAGTCGTCCCCGTCCAGGAAGGCCAGGTACTCGCCGCGGGCCGCGTCCAGACCGGTGTTCCGCGCGGTGGCCAGGCCGCCGTTGCGCTCGTGTCTGAGGTGCACCGCCCCCGGCAGCTCGCGCGCCGCCCGCTCCAGCAGGTCGGGCGTCCCGTCCGTCGAGCAGTCGTCGACGAGCAGGAACTCGAAATCGTCCCGGGCGTTGAGTTCGAGACTCTTCAGGGCATCCGGTGCGTATGTCTGCACGTTGTAGAACGGCACGACAACAGAGAGCTTGGGCGCAGAGGGCTGGGGCACCCGCGAGACATTAGGGCGCCGCCCGGCATTCACTGTGGCCCGGACACGGATTCCATGTGAACGGCGCGGGGCGGGCGAGTTAACCCGTGCGCTTTCGCATTCAGTCGACGCGTTGTTAACCCGCTGTTGTGCGCTCGTTGGGCCGATCGGCCAATTCGCCAAATAGCTTCTGCCGCGTGCCAGAACGCAAACGCGTCGCCGTACTCGCCGATTCCGATACGCGATGGAAATGGGGCGCACTCACCGCCCGCCGTCTCGTACCCGACCACCAGCTCACCGGATTCCTGCTGCGCGGCCGCGCCACACCCACCGCGCGCCAGCTCGGCGAGGTGGGGGTGCGGGCCGAGCGGCTGTCCGAGGTGACCTGCGCCGAGTTCCTCGCCGAGATCGAACGCGAGCGCTACGACGTGGTCGTCCTCGCGCTCGTCGGCGGGGCCGTCCAGGCCGTGCTGCACGGGGCCCGCGCCCTGTGGCCCGCCCCGGCCCGGCGTCCCGTTCTCGTCACCGGCTACGTGGGTGTCGTGTACGAGAAGCTCGCCGACGGGCTGCTGCTGCGGCACGGCGCCGACCTCGTCCTCGCCAACTCCCGCCACGACGCCCAGCGGTTCCGCGCCGTCTACGAGGGCGTCGGCGCGGACGCCGCCGCCGTCACCGAGACCGCACTGCCCTTCCTGGGCGGGGCGCCCTACGAGCAGGCCGGGAGCCGGGCCCACACGGTGGTCTTCGCCGTCCAGCCCTCCGTGCCCGACAGCCGCGCCGACCGCGCCTACCTGCTGGAGCGGGCCGCCGGGCACGCGCGACTGCACCCCGAGCGCGAGGTCCTGATCAAACTCCGCAGCAAGCCCGGGGAGCACACCACGCACCTGGAGGAGCAGCCGTACCAGCGGCTCGCGGAGCGGCTCCCCGGCGGACTGCCCGCCAACTGCCGCCTGGTGTACGGGAACATGGGCGAGGTCCTGGACGGCACCGACCTGCTGGTCACCGTCTCCTCCACGGCCGCCCTGGAGTCCCTGCACCGGTCGATCCCGACGGCGGTCCTCACCGACCTCGGCATCCGCGAGGCCCTCGGCAACCACCACTTCCTGGGATCGGGCTGCCTGGCCTCCTGGGACCAGATCGACTCCGGGCTCCTCCCGGTGGGGGACCCGGCCTGGCTGGCGGCGCAGGGCGTCCTGCCCGCCGCGCACGCGGACACCGGCGCAGCCGCGGACACGGGTGCGGACGCCTACGCCGTGGCCCGGGCCAAGGTCGCCGGACTGGTGGCGGCGGCCCGGCTGCCCTCGCCCGCCCCGTACTACACGCGCACCACCGCTCCCGGATACCTCCCCGGGATCCTCGCCCGGCACCACCTCGCGCCCGACGGCACCCCCCTGCCCGGCGCGGTCCGCCCGGAGGCGGGGGAGTCCCGGCTGCGCCGCCGGCTCCGCGGCCACCTGCGCGAGGCCGCCCGCGGCGCCTACCGGCATGGCGTGCAGCGCGTGGCCCCGGTGATCCGCAGGCTGGGGGAGCTGTGAGGGTCCTCGCCGTCGTCCCGGCCCGCGGGGGCTCCAAGGGAGTACCGGGCAAGAACCTCGCCGAGGTCGCCGGGCTCCCGCTCGTCGCCCGCGCCGTCCTGGCCTGCCGGACCGCGCCGACCGTCACCGACGTGGTGGTCTCCACCGACTCCGAGGAGATCGCCGCCGCCGCCCGCGCCGCCGGAGCCGACGTGATCGCCCGCCCCACCGCGATCTCCGGCGACACCGCGAGCAGCGAAGCCGCAGTCCTGCACGCGCTGGCCGCCTTCGAGGAACTGCACTCCCTCGTCGTGGACGTGGTCCTCCTCGTCCAGTGCACCAGCCCCTTCCTCGCCACCTCCGACGTCGAGGCGGTCGCCGTGGCCGTCGCCTCCGGCGCGGCCGACTCGGCCCTGACCGTCGCCCCCTTCCACGGGTTCCTCTGGCGCGATGCGGCCGACGGCTCCGGGACCGGGGTCAACCACGACGCGGCGTACCGCCCCCGGCGCCAGGACCGGCCGCAGGACCTGCTGGAGACGGGCGCCGCCTACGCCATGGACGCCGCGGGCTTCCGCACCGCCCGGCACCGGTTCTTCGGCCGCACCCTCCCCGTCGCCACCGATCCCGCACGGGTCCTGGAGATCGACGACCCGCACGACCTGGCCCGCGCCCGACTCCTCGCACCCCTGCTCGACCCGCGCCCCGGGGCGCACCCCGCACCGCCCGCCCCGGAGCCCGGCGCGCACCTCTCCCCGCAACCCGACCCGTACAGCGACCCGCAGCCCGCACCCCGCACACCCCCGCACCGAAGGACGCCCCCTGTCATGACGAACACTCCCGACTCCCGCCTGCGCACCTTCGGCTCCCGCACCGCGGGCCCCGGCCGCCCCGTCTACGTCGTCGGCGAGATCGGCATCAACCACAACGGCGACCTCGGCAACGCCTTCGCCCTCATCGACGCCGCCGCCGAAGCCGGCTGCGACGCCGTGAAGTTCCAGAAGCGCACCCCGGAGATCTGCACCCCGCGCGACCAGTGGGACATCGAACGCGACACCCCCTGGGGCCGGATGACCTACATCGACTACCGCCACAAGGTCGAGTTCGGCGAGGACGAGTACCGCGCCATCGACGACCACTGCGCCAAGCGCGGCATCGACTGGTTCGCCTCCCCGTGGGACACCGAGGCCGTCGCCTTCCTGGAGAAGTTCGACGTCCCCGCCCACAAGGTGGCCTCCGCCTCCCTCACCGACGACGAGCTGCTGCGCGCCCTGCGCGCCACCGGCCGCACCGTCGTCCTGTCCACCGGCATGTCCACCCCGCAGCAGATCCGCCACGCGGTGGAGGTGCTCGGCAGCGCCAACATCCTTCTCTGCCACGCGACTTCGACGTACCCGGCCAAGGCCGAGGAGCTCAACCTCCGGGTCATCAACACCCTGCGCGACGAGTACCCCAACGTCCCGATCGGCTACTCCGGCCACGAGACGGGCCTGCAGACCACCCTCGCCGCCGTCGCCCTCGGTGCCACCTTCGTCGAGCGCCACATCACCCTCGACCGCGCCATGTGGGGCTCCGACCAGGCCGCCTCCGTCGAGCCCGGCGGCCTCGCCCGCCTGGTCCGCGACATCCGCACCATCGAAACCGCCCTCGGCGACGGCATCAAGCGGGTCTACGAGTCCGAGCTCGGCCCCATGAAGAAGCTCCGCCGCGTCCAGGGCGAGCTGGCAGCCGTCTGATCCGGTCCGGCGCGTACGAGTTCCGCCCGTTCCGCCCCCGACAAGGAGTACGTGGTGACCCCCTCCGCCCCCTCCGCCTCCACCCTGGCGTTCGTCGAGAGTCCGGTCCAGCTCCTGAACGTGCTGGAGTGGGCGTACGCGCGCACCGGACCGCAGCAGCCGCAGCTGGACGGTGTCCCGCGCCAGCGGGGGCGCCGCGCCGACGGAGGGGACCGGCCCGTCCCCGCCGACCGGCCGGCGGGCGCCGCGTCACCCCTGAGCATCGTCGTCCTGCCGCCCACCGACCCGATGTCCCGCGGCCAGCTGCGCCGGGTGGCCGCGCTGGCGCGCGACGAGGGGCACGCGGTGCGGTGGCAGGAGGCGCGCGGCAGCCGGTTCGCACCGCTGAAGGCGCTCGCCGCCCTGGCGGGCGACGTGCGCGCGGCGCGCACGGTCGTGGTCGGCGACCCCTTCTCGCGCTACGTCCAGCTGCTGCTCACCCTCGTGCGCGCCGAGGAGCTGGTGGTGGTCGACGACGGCACCGCCACCATGGAGTTCATGGCCCAGACCGCCCGCGGCGAACGGCTCGTACGCTGGCACCGGGCCGGCGGGGGCGGCCTGCCCGGCCGGGTCCGCGAGCTGGCGTACGCACCCGTCTCGGCGAGCGCGCGCCGCCGCTTCACCCCGGCCGCGGGCCGCGGCCACCGCGTCGAGGTGTTCAGCTCGATGCCGGTCACCGCCCACGGCGGGATGACGCTGCGGGTCAACGACTTCGCCTGGACCCGCGCCCGGTTCGGCCCGCCCCGCCTGACCCGGGGCACCGACCTGGTCGGCACCTCGCTCGTGGAGACCGGGGTGGTGGACCCGGACCGCTATCTGGACGCGGTGCGCGCCCTGGCCCTGGAGCACGGCGCCACCCGCTACTTCGCCCACCGGCGCGAGTCGCCCGAGAAGCTGCGCGCGCTGAGCCGGGCGACCGGGCTGGAGATCGTCCGCCCGGACCTGCCGCTGGAGCTGATCGCCCGGCGCGGTCCCGTCGGCCGGACGATCGTCAGCTTTCCGTCCACCGTCGTCCACACGCTGCCGTACGCACTGACCGGTACCGGTGTCACGGTCGCCGTATGCGATGTGGACCCCGGCTGGCTCACCGGGTCCGCCTCCCCGCGCGCCCGCAGCTTCCTCGCAGGGGTCACCGACACCGCTCGTGATGTGCGCAGACTGCCTGCCCAGGCGGCTCCGACGGCCGGATGAGCGCGCGAGTTTACCCCCCGGCGCATCCGGTCATGCGTCCAGAGGCCGGGTTTCTTTCCCCTAACGGCATGAACTTTTCGTGATCCCCGGCCAGTTGACCCGTCCGTGGGCCTACCCTTCAACGGGTGAACCAGTTGATGTCCCGCGAGTCCCAGACCGCCCAGCCCGCCGCGTCCGACCGGCCCGAGCTGCCCGGCAAGCTTCCGGACCACCTGCGTACCGAACTGATCGCCTTCCGCCGGGACTTGCACATGCACCCGGAGCTCGGACACCAGGAATTCCGTACCACCGCGGCGATCAAGGCCCGGCTGGAGAAAGCCGGCCTGCGACCACGGGTACTGAAGTCCGGCACGGGCCTGATCTGTGACGTCGGCACCTGGGACGGGGGCCGGCCGATGCTGGCCCTGCGCGCGGACATCGACGCCCTGCCCATCCCCGACGCCAAGACGCACGTCTCGTACCGCTCGACCTTCCCGGACCGCGCCCACGCCTGCGGCCACGACGTGCACACCGCGGTCGTCCTCGGCGCCGGCCTGGTCCTCGCCGAGCTGGACCGGCAGGGGCTGCTGCCCCGCCCCGTGCGCCTGCTCTTCCAGCCCGCCGAGGAGGTGCTCCCGGGCGGGGCCACCGACGCCATCGAGTCCGGGGTCCTGGACGGGGTGGGCCGGATCGTCGCCGTGCACTGCGACCCCCGGGTCGACGCGGGGCGCATCGGGCTGCGGGCCGGCCCCATCACCTCCGCCTGCGACCGGCTGGAGGTCAGCCTCTCCGGCTCCGGCGGGCACACCGCGCGGCCGCACCTGACCACCGACCTGGTGACGGCCGCCGCCCGGGTGGCCGTCGACGCCCCGGCCCTGCTGGCCCGCCGGATGGACGCCCGCTCGGGCATGTCGGTCACCTGGGGCCGGATCGAGGCCGGGCACGCCTGCAACGTCATCCCGATGCACGCCGAGCTGTCCGGAACCGTGCGCTGCCTGGACCTGAACGCCTGGCACGAGGCGCCGGACATGATCCACGCGGCGATCGACGAGATCGCGACGATGCACGGGGCCAAGTTCGAGATCAACCACGTGCGCGGCGTGCCTCCGGTGGTCAACGACCCGGTGATCACCGAACTGCTGCGTGAGGCGATGGGGGTCCGCTGCGGAGCGGAGTCGGTCGAGGACACCGAGCAGAGCCTGGGCGGGGAGGACTTCTCCTGGTACCTGGAGCACGTTCCGGGCGCGATGGCGCGGCTGGGGGTCCGTACGCCGGGCGACACCGCCAAGCGTGATCTGCACCGCGGGGACTTCGACGTGGACGAGTCCGCGATCGCCGTCGGCGTGGAGTTCTTCACGGCCGCCGCGCTGCTCGACGGACGCCGTTCCGGGCCCGCCAGGTAGCCGGCCGGGCATATCTCCTTACAGGATCGGCCGGGTTCCCGGCAGGCGTGTCCAGCCCTTGGTACACAAGGGTTGGGCGCGTGAGGAGTCACCAATCGGTCACTGTCCGGTTCGCGACGATCCGATAACGACTCATGAACGGGCCTTTAACTGACATCTACGCGCGTTACGATCGCCGCGAAACCAGCGCCGGTCGTGGCGCTTCGGTCAGGTTTTGAAGGAGCCTCCCCTTGCGCCGGATCACCAGGATCGCCACCGTGGGCATCGCGTCCGCGGCGCTGGCCCTCTCGGCCACCGCCTGTGGCGGAAAGAAGTCGTCGGACGCCTCCGCCTCCCCCTCGGAGTCGGGTCAGAAGTCCGCAGCCATCGCATACGACATCGGTGGCCGCGGCGACCAGTCGTTCAACGACGCCGCCTACGCCGGTCTGAAGAAGGCGGAAGCCGATCTGAAGATCAAGGGCGCCGAGGCCGAGCCCACCGACGGTGAGGGCGAGGCCGACAAGGTCCAGCGCCTCACCGAGCTCGCCCGCAAGGGCAACAACCCGGTCATCGGTGTCGGCTTCGCCTACGCCCCGGCCATCAAGAAGGTCGCGCCGAAGTTCCCGGAGACCACGTTCGGCATCATCGACGACACCTCGGTCACGGGCCCGAACATCGCCAACCTCGTCTTCAACGAGGAGCAGGGCTCCTACCTGGCCGGCGTCGCCGCCGCCAAGGTGTCCAAGACCGGCACGGTCGGCTTCATCGGCGGTGTCGAGGTTCCGCTGATCAAGAAGTTCGAGGCGGGCTTCACCCAGGGCGTCAAGGACACCAACCCGAACGCCAAGGTGCTCTCCGCGTACCTGACGCAGCCGCCGAACTTCGACGGTTTCGCCAAGCCCGACCTCGGCAAGGCCGCCGCGCTGGGCCAGCTCGACGCGGGCGGTGCCGACGTGGTCTACGCCGCCGCCGGTCTGGCCGGTTCCGGTGCCATCGAGGCCGCTTCCTCCAAGGGCAAGTGGGCCATCGGCGTCGACTCCGACCAGTACAACCAGGCCGGTCTGGCGAAGTACAAGGACTCCATCCTGACCTCGGTCACCAAGGACGTCTCGGACTCCGTCTTCAACCTGATCAAGTCGGTCGAGGACGGCAAGCCGACCACCGGTGAGATCCGCTACGGCCTGGACAAGGACGGCGTCGGCCTGGCCGACTCCAACCCGAAGTACAAGGAGATGGCTGACGTCATCGCCGCGGTGGAGAAGGCCAAGGCCGACATCATCGCCAAGAAGATCACCGTCAAGACCGCGCCGTAAGGCCGCTCCTGACATGTAGTCCTGGTCTCCGGGGTCCGGGAAGCGGTCACGATCGCCTCCCGGGCCCCGAGCCACGTTCTGTGATCACTAGTCTGTGACCAAGCGGCCAGCCTGGCCGCAAGTTTTCACTTCCGACAGTGCTACGCGCGTAGAAGCATCGTGGACGCGATACTTTCACTCCCCGCCCTGTCCCCCCTGCCTTCCGCTCCTTCCGCGCCAAGGAGAGTGCGTCATCAACGCGTCCAGCCCGCCCCCCGCCGTAGAACTGCACGGCATCACAAAGCGCTTCCCCGGCGTCGTCGCCAACAAGGACATCGCGATCACCGTCCGCAAGGGCACGGTCCATGCCTTGATCGGTGAGAACGGCGCCGGCAAGTCGACTCTGATGAAGATCCTCTACGGCATGCAGAAGCCGGACGAGGGCACCATCGCCATCGACGGGGAGCAGGTCTCCTTCAGCACCCCCGGCGACGCCATCGCCCGCGGCATCGGCATGGTGCACCAGCACTTCATGCTCGCCGACAACCTCACCGTCCTGGAGAACGTGGTTCTCGGCGGCGAGAAGCTCTACGGCATCGGCGCCAAGGCCCGTAAGAAGATCAAGGAGATCTCGGACGCGTACGGCCTCGGCGTGCGCCCCGACGCCCTCGTCGAGGACCTCGGTGTCGCCGACCGGCAGCGCGTGGAGATCCTCAAGGTCCTCTACCGCGGCGCGCAGATCCTCATCCTCGACGAGCCGACCGCAGTGCTCGTGCCGCAGGAGGTGGACGCGCTCTTCGACAACCTGCGCGAGCTCAAGGCCGAGGGCCTGACCGTCATCTTCATCTCGCACAAGCTGGGCGAGGTGCTGAAGGTCGCCGACGACATCACCGTCATCCGGCGCGGCACCACGGTCGGCACCGCCGACCCGAAGACCGCCACCCCCAAGCAGCTCGCCGAGCTGATGGTCGGTGCGGAGCTGCCCTCGCCGGAGACCCGCGAGTCGACCGTGACCGACGTCCCGATGCTCCAGGTGACGGGCCTGACCGTCGCCGCGAGCGACGTCGTCGTGGCCGAGCCGGAGGTCCTGGTGCCCGCGCCCGCCGCGGACTCCGCGGTCGTGGAGAACGTCGAGGTCGGCCGGCTCCTGCTGGACAACATCAGCCTCACGATCCACAAGGGTGAGATCCTCGGCATCGCCGGTGTCGAGGGCAACGGCCAGACCGAGCTGATCGAAGCCCTCATGGGCATGGCCTCGGCCGACACCGGCGTGATCACGCTGGACGGCAAGGACATCACCAGGACCTCGGTGCGCAAGCGCCGCGAGGGCGGCATCGGGTACATCCCCGAGGACCGCCACCGCCACGGCCTGCTGCTGGAGTCCCCGCTCTGGGAGAACCGGATCCTCGGCCACGTCACCGAGGCGCCCAACTCCAAGAGGGGCATCCTCGACCCGAAGGCCGCCCGCAAGGACACCGAGCGGATCGTGCGCGAGTACGACGTGCGCACGCCCGGCATCGACGTCACCGCGGCCTCGCTCTCCGGCGGCAACCAGCAGAAGCTGATCGTCGGCCGCGAGATGAGCCACAACCCGAAGTTCCTCATCGCCGCCCACCCCACCCGCGGTGTGGACGTCGGCGCGCAGGCGCAGATCTGGGACGCGATCCGCGAGGCCCGCCGCGAGGGCCTGGCCGTGCTGCTGATCTCCGCCGACCTGGACGAGCTCATCGGCCTGTCCGACACCCTGCGCGTGATCTACCGCGGCCGCCTGGTCGCGGACGCCGACCCCGCGACCGTGACCCCCGAGGAGCTCGGCACCGCCATGACGGGCGCCGCTTCGGGGCACCTGGAAGCAACCGACAACCACTCCGCCGCTGCCGACGGTGACACGACGGAGGACGAGGCCCGATGAAGAAATTCGACAAGGACCGGCTGCTGCTCGCCATCGCCGGGCCGGTGCTCGCCCTGGTGGCCGCCTTCGTGCTGACCATGATCGTGCTGGGGGCGACGGGCATCAACCCGATCGAGCCGCTGCGCATCATGGTGGAGAACGGTGGCTACGAGGACATCCAGGTCCTCATCGTCAACCAGGCGGGCACGTACTACCTGGCAGCCCTGGCCGTCGCCATCGGCTTCCGGATGAACCTCTTCAACATCGGCGTCGACGGCCAGTACCGCCTCGCCGCGATGATCTCCGCCGTGGTCGGTGGCGCCATCGCGCTGCCCGGCCCGCTGCACATCCTGCTGATCGTCGTCGTCGCGATGCTGACCGGTGCCTTCTGGGCCGGTATCGCGGGCGTCCTGAAGGCCAAGCGCGGGGTGAGCGAGGTCGTCTCGACGATCATGCTCAACGCCATCGCGACGAGCCTGATCGCCTGGCTGATCCTGCCGAAGAACCTCGGTGTCCAGGTGGAGGGCTCCAACGACCTCACCACCGGCGAGATCGCCCAGTCCGGCTGGTTCCCGGCCCTCTCCCTGGGCGACTCGGGCGAGATCTACGGCTTCACGTTCGTGGCCTTCGCGCTCGGCATCGTCTACTGGTTCGTGCTCAACCGCACCCGCTTCGGCTTCGACCTGCGCGCCAGCGGCGCGAGCGAGTCCGCCGCCGCGGCCTCCGGTGTCGACTCCAAGAAGATGATCATCACCGCGATGCTCATCTCCGGTGCCGTCGCCGGTCTGTCCGGCATGCCGGTGCTGCTGGGTGAGAGCCACACGTACACCCTCGTCTTCCCCGTGGGTGTCGGCTTCACCGGCATCACCATCGCCCTGCTCGGCCGCAACAGCCCCATCGGCATCTTCTTCGCCGCTCTCCTGATGGCCTTCATCGACAAGGCGTCCGCCGGTCTCGACACGGCCGGCTACGCCAAGGAGATCGGCACGATCATGAAGGGCCTGATCGTGATCGCGGTCGTCGTCTCCTACGAGCTCGTCCGTCGTTACGGCATCCGGCGCCAGCAGCAGAAGGTCGGCGAGGAGCTGGCCGCGGGCCACGCCATGAAGACCGAGAAGGAGGTCGCGGCGTGAGCGCCAGCACCGTTTCCACGAAGAAGGCGGCACCCGCCAGGGGCGGCCGCAAGAAGCTCACCCTGCCCTGGATCCTGCTGATCATCGCGGGTGGCCTCGCACTGGTCTCGATGGTCCGCCTGATCTCCGGGGCCAATGACCTGACCTCCGTCGGCCAGGTCTCCGGCGCCCTCTCCCTCGCCGTGCCGATCGGCCTCGCCGGTCTCGGCGGTCTGTGGGCCGAGCGCGCGGGCGTCGTCAACATCGGCCTCGAAGGCATGATGATCCTCGGCACCTGGTTCGGTGCCTGGGCCGGTTACCAGTGGGGCCCCTGGACCGGTGTGCTCGTCGGCATCGCCGGCGGCGCCGTCGGCGGCCTGCTGCACGCGATCATCACGGTGACCTTCAACGTCAACCACATCGTCTCCGGTGTGGCCGTGAACATCCTGGCGCTGGGCTTCACCCAGTACCTGTCGAACTTCACGTTCGCCGAGGCCCCGGGCGGCTCCTCCAAGCAGTCCCCGCAGGTCGAACCGATCGCCAAGATCACAGTCCCGGGGCTCTCGGACTGGATGGCCGACCTCCAGGGCAAGCACTGGTTCTTCGTCTCGGACCTCGCCGGTGTCATCGGCGGTCTGGTCACCGAGATCTCGCTGCTGACCATCGTGGCCCTGCTGCTGATCCCCGCCACCTGGTGGGTGCTGTGGCGGACCTCCTTCGGTCTGCGCCTGCGCTCCTGCGGTGAGAACCCGATCGCCGCCGAGTCGCTCGGCGTCAACGTCTACAAGTACAAGTACATCGCCGTGATCGTCTCGGGCGCCCTCGCGGGCCTCGGCGGCGTGTACCTGTCCGAGGTCGCCAGCCCCATCTACCAGGAGGGCCAGACCGGCGGCCGCGGCTACATCGGTCTCGCCGCGATGATCTTCGGTAACTGGATGCCGGGCGGCATGGCGCTGGGTGCGGGCCTGTTCGGCTTCATCGACAGCCTCAAGCTGCGCGGTGGCGCCGAGAACGTCCACGCGATGCTGCTGCTGATCGCGATCCTGCTGGTGCTCGTCTGCGTCTGGCAGCTGTACAAGAAGAAGTACATCCAGGCCGGCATCTCTGCCGCCTTCGCCGCGCTGCTCTTCCTCTGGTACGCGACGACGGACTCGGTGCCGAGCCAGTTCGTGGACGCCGCACCGTACCTGACCACGCTGCTCGTGCTCGCCCTGTCGGCGCAGCGCCTGCGCATGCCCAAGGCGGACGGCATGCCGTACCGCAAGGGTCAGGGCAAGTGACCTCCGGCCAGACGGTGGACTGGGAAGCCCTGCGGACGGCCGCCCGGGACGCGATGACCCGGGCGTACGCCCCGTACTCGGGCTTCCCGGTCGGGGTCGCCGCCCTGGTGGACGACGGCCGCGTCGTGACCGGCTGCAACGTCGAGAACGCCAGCTACGGGCTGGGCCTGTGCGCCGAGTGCGGACTGGTCTCCTCCCTCCAGGCCACCGGCGGCGGCCGTCTCACGCACTTCACGTGCGTGGACGGCAAGGGCGAGATCCTCGTCCCGTGCGGCCGCTGTCGCCAGCTGCTGTACGAATTCGGCGGCGACGAGCTGCTGGTGGAGACCCCGGACGGGGTCCTCCCGCTGGCGGCGATGCTGCCGCAGGCCTTCGGGCCCGACCACCTGAGATAGCCGTGCCGACGGCCCTTCGCCCCTGCCGGGGCGGAGGGCCGTCGCACTTCCGTTCCCTGATCCCCTCTCCTCCCTCTCTCTATGCGCGTAGAAGGAAGCACCTCATGGACGTCATCTCCGTCATCCGGACCAAGCGGGACCGCGGTGAGCTGAGCCCCGAGCAGATCGACTGGGTCATCGACGCGTACACCCGCGGTGTCGTGGCCGACGAGCAGATGTCGGCGCTGGCGATGGCCATCCTGCTCAACGGCATGAACCGGACCGAGATCGCCCGCTGGACCGCGGCGATGATCGCGTCCGGCGAGCGCATGAACTTCGACTCCCTCTCCCGCCCGACCGCCGACAAGCACTCCACGGGCGGCGTCGGCGACAAGATCACCCTCCCGCTCGCCCCGCTCGTCGCCGCGTGCGGCGCGGCCGTGCCCCAGCTGTCGGGCCGCGGCCTCGGCCACACCGGCGGCACCCTCGACAAGCTGGAGTCCATCCCCGGCTGGCGCGCGCTGCTCTCCAACGAGGAGATGCTGCACGTCCTGGACACCACCGGCGCGGTCATCTGTGCGGCGGGCGACGGCCTGGCCCCGGCGGACAAGAAGCTCTACGCGCTGCGCGACGTCACCGGCACGGTCGAGGCCATCCCGCTGATCGCCTCCTCGATCATGTCGAAGAAGATCGCCGAGGGCACCGGTTCGCTCGTCCTGGACGTCAAGGTCGGCACCGGCGCCTTCATGAAGAACATCGAGGACGCCCGCGAGCTGGCCCGCACCATGGTCGGCCTCGGCACCGACAGCGGCGTCAAGACCGTCGCGCTCCTGACGGACATGTCCACCCCGCTGGGCCTGACCGCCGGAAACGCCCTCGAAGTCCGCGAGTCCGTCGAGGTCCTGGCCGGCGGCGGCCCCGCCGACGTGGTCGAGCTGACCATCGCGCTGGCCAAGGAGATGCTGGACGCGGCGGGCATCAAGGACGCCGACCCGGCGAAGGCCCTGGCCGACGGCTCCGCGATGGACCACTGGCGCCGGATGATCGCGGCCCAGGGCGGCGACCCGGACGCGACCCTCCCGGTCGCCCGCGAGCAGCACGTGGTCACCGCCCCCGAGTCGGGCGTCCTGACCCGCCTGGACGCGTACGGGGTCGGCGTCGCCGCCTGGCGTCTGGGCGCCGGCCGTGCGCGCAAGGAGGACCCGGTGCAGGCGGGCGCCGGCGTCGAGCTGCACGCGAAGCCGGGCGACACGGTGACGGCGGGCCAGCCGCTGATGACCCTGCACACGGACACCCCGGAGAAGTTCGACTACGCCCTCGCCTCCCTGGCGGGCACGTACGACATCGCCCCGGCGGGCACGGCCTTCTCCGCCACGCCGATCGTCCTGGACCGCATCGCCTGACCTGCGGCTTCCCTTTCGCGCGAACGGGACCGGCGGACCCCCGCCGGTCCCGTTCCGCATGCCGGGACCGGTGACGAGCCGTTCATGGTGCGTGCGGGTCCGCCGATGAGTTCCGGCGGGCGGGGGAGTCACCCCCTCGTGGAGATCCGACGACTCGTGCTGCCCGGTCCCGGACCGGCCGCCCCGCAGGATGCCGCGCTGCTGTGCGCCCGGCTGGCCCGGCTGTACGACGGCGGGGCGGGCGCGGTGGTCTGCGACGCCGCCGCGGTGACGGCGCCCGGGCTGGCCGACGTGCAGGTGCTGGCCAGGCTGCGGCTGGCCGCCCGGGGGCGGCCGCTGCGGGTGACCGGGGCGCCGCCCGCCCTGCGGGCCCTACTGCACCTCGTGGGCCTCGTCGAGCTGCTCGGGGAGCCTGAACAGCGGGAACCACCGCGCGGTGTCGAGGAAGGCGTTGAGCCCGACGATCCTGCCGTCTGAGATCTCCAGGACCTGGAGCGCCCACGGGGTGTGCCCGGGCCGCCCGTCCTCGCGCGGCCGGTACTGGCCGAAGGCCGGCATGCCGTTCGCCGTGGTCGCAACCAGCCGGGAGCCCTTGCAGCCGATGCCCTGGCCCAGGTGCCAGGCCGCGATGTCCTCGTGGCCCCGCAGCCACAGGTCGAACGGCGGCATCGACAGCACCGCGTCCTCGTGCAGGAGCGTGGTGAGCCGCGTGATGTCGTAGGCCTCGAAGGCGGAGACGTACTGCTCCAACAGCTTCGCCTGGTCCGCGTCGAGCGGATCCACCGGGTCGCTCTCGCGCAGCGACTGCCCGGCCAGGGTGGCCCGCGCCCGCTGGAGGGCGCTGTTCACCGAGGCGGTCGTGGTCTCCAGGAGCCGGGCCACCTCGTCGGCCTTCCAGGCCAGCACCTCGCGCAGGATCAGCACCGCCCGCTGCTTCGCCGGCAGGTGCTGGAGCGCCGCGACGAAGGCCAGCCGTACGGACTCCTTCGCCAGCGCCATCTCCGCGGGGTCGGCGGTCTGCGGCAGCACGCGGCCGTCCGGGACCGGCTCCAGCCAGGTCACCTCGGGGCGCTCGTTCAGCACGGCGGAGGCCTGGTGCTGCGGGGCGGTCAGGTCCATCGGGCGGGCCCGCCTGTTCCCGGCGTTCAGCAGGTCCAGGCAGACGTTGGTGGCGATCCGGTACAGCCACGACCGCAGCGAGGAGCGGCCCTCGAACTTGTCGTAGCTGCGCCAGGCGCGGATGTACGTGTCCTGCACCGCGTCCTCGGCGTCGAAGGACGAGCCGAGCATCCGGTAGCAGTAGCCGGTGAGCTCGACCCGGTACCGGTCCATCGCCGTGTCGAGGTCCACATCAGTGACGAGGTCGCTCATGTCCGTTCATCCCCCTGGTGGTTCCCGCTCCTTCGGAACCTACCCGAGGGGTCCGACAACGGCAGCCGGAAGCGCCGGAACACCCATGTATGTCGATATCAAGTTTCTTGACGTCAAGATTAATTTGCGGCAGGCTTCCGTCATGTATCTCGACGTCGAGATATATGGACGGTGGGCGCGGTCGATACGGGGGACTGGGATGCGGAGCGGCGCGAAGATCCGGAAGACGCGGCAGGGGGAAGCCGGACTGCTGGCGCAGCTGCGCCGGCCGCCCGGCGGCCGTGACGCGCGGATCATGCTGCTCACCCAGGCGCTGGACCGCGCGGGTACCGGCGTGTGGGCCGCGTCCTCCGTGCTCTACTTCACCTTCGTCGTCGGCCTCGACGCCGGACGGCTGGGCCTGCTGCTGGGCGCGGCCGGGGTGGCGGGCATCGCCGGATCGCCGCTGGCGGGCCACCTCGCGGACCGCTTCCAGGTGCGCGCCCTGCTGATCGGCTGCCACCTCATCCGCCTCGGGGCCCTCTGCGTGCTGCTGGTGGTCACCGACTTCGGCGTGCTGCTGCTCCTGTTCGCCGTCACCCACCTGGGAGACCGGGCCGCCAAGACGCTGGAGATGCTCTTCGCCACCCGCGTCGCGGGCGAGCGCCGTTCCACCTACCAGGCGCTGTCGCGCAGTTCGGCGAACGCCGGCTACGCGCTGGGCGCGGGCCTCGCCGCCATCGGGCTCGCCGTCGGCACCCGGGGCGCCTACCACGTGCTGATCCTCGCCAACGCGCTGTCGTTCCTCGTGGCCGCGGTCCTGGTGTGGCGCACCCGCGAGCCGCGCGGCCACGGACTGGTGGCCGCGCCGCCCGGCGCGCAGGAGTGCGATCCGGCGGCCGGGGAGGGCGATGCGGCCGGGGATGCCGGTGCCGCCGGGCGGAGCCCCTGGCGGGACCGCGGCTACCTCCGGTTCGTCCTGCTGGACATCCCCATGAACCTCGACGACTCGATCCTCGGCATCGGCCTGCCGCTGTGGCTGGTCAGCCACACCGCGGCCCCGCACGCCCTGATCCCGGCCTTCCTCGTCATCAACACCGTGCTCGTCGTCGCCCTGCAGCTACGGGTCTCGGCGCGGGTCCGCGACGCCCGCGGGGCGACCGGCGCGGTCGCCCTGTACGGGCTGCTGACGCTCGCCTGCTGCGTCCTCCTCGCCGCAGCGCCCGGGGGCGGGGCATGGGCCGCCTCGGCCGCCCTGCTCGCCGCGGCGGTGCTGGCCACCGCGGCGGAACTGATGCGCTCGGTCAGCTCCTGGGAACTGGCCGTCTCCCTCGCACCCCAGGAGGCGCGCGCCTCGTACCTGGGGGTGGCCGGCATGGCCCAGTCCGTCCAGAAGTCCGCGGGCCCGCTGCTGCTCACCGGCGCGGTGATGGCGGCCGGCCCGGCGGGCTGGCTGGTCCTCGGGGTGGGGGTGGCGGGACTGTCCCTCGTCCAACGCCGCTCCAGCCTGCGGAGGTTGGACGACCTGCGTGCCGCATCCGCGGCCCCGGCCGAGGGCGCCGCCCGCACCGGCTAGGTGCCGGGCTTGCGGCCGTACACGTAGACGTCCTCGCCGTTGCCCAGCATGTTCCAGTACGCCTTGGCGTCGGCGGGCCGCATGTTCACGCAGCCTCCCGAACCGGGCGGGTTCCACATGCTCTTGGTGGTCGAGTGGAAGGCGATGCCGCCGTCGAAGAACTGCGCGTACGGCATCGAGACGTTGTAGAGCGTCGACCAGTGGTCGATGTTCCGGTAGTAGATCTTCTTCAGGCCGGTCCGGGTCTCCGTGCCGTCCTTCCCGGTGCGGACCGGGACGGGCCCGTACTTCAGGGTGGCCCCGTCCTGGATCCAGCTGAGCTGGCGCGTCAGGTCGACGCAGGCGATCCGCCCCCGGTTCACCGGGCAGTCGCCCGCCTTGTTCGGGGTGGTGCCGGCGGCCCGCTGGGCCAGCATCGTGCTCATCGTCTGCCAGGTCAGCGGCCCGGCGTAGCCCTGGGTGGGGGTGATCCCGTGGCTCGCCTGGAACGACCGTATCGCCGTGCAGTCGGCCGCCGACTGCTTCCCGTCCACCGGCCGCCCGAGGAACTGCTCGACCTGCCGCTGGTACGGCCCGGTGGTGAGGTTGCAGGGGGCGGCGGCCTGCGCCGCCCCGCCGCCCGCGACCACCAGCGGCAGGGCCAGCGCCGCCGCCCCGCCCAGTACCGCCGCCCGCGTCCCGATCCCCATCCGGTCCTCCCCTGCTCGGCATGCGTTGTTCTCCGTGTTCAATGCCCGGAAAACAAGCAGGGGTTGCCTCCTGCGGGAGCGTAGATTTCGTCAGCGCGCGCCCACGGCCGATGCCGGCATCCGCCGCTCCGCGCGCGCCGCGTGCGACCCGTACAGGGTGATCGACACGACGCCGAGCACCGCCAGCAGGGCGATGCCCACCGTGGCGGCCCACCCGGCCCCGTGGTAGGCGAGGGCGCCCAGGGTGCCGCCGGCGCTGGAGCCGAGGTAGTACGCCGACTGGTAGAGCGCGGAGGCCTGCGCCCGGCCCGTCTTCGCCGTCCGGCTGACCGCGGCGGAGGCCACCGCGTGCCCCGCGAAGAAGCCCGCGGTGATCAGGACCAGGCCGAGCACGATCGCCGCCAGGGAATCGGAGAGCGACAGCAGCAGGCCCAGCGCCGTGGTGGTCACGGCCAGGTACAGCGCGCCGCGCCGCCCCGCCCGGGCCACCAGCTTGCCCGCGGCGGCGGAGGAGACCGTACCGACCAGGTAGATCAGGAAGATCGACCCGATCACGCCCTGCCCGAGCGAGAACGGCTCGTCGACCAGGCGGTAGCCGATCACGGTGTAGACCGCGCCGAACACCGTCATGAACAGCGCGCCGATCCCGTACAGCCGCAGCAGCAGCGGATCGCGCAGATGACCGGCGACGGTACGGCCCACCGCGCGCGGGTTCAGCGACGCGGGGCGGAAGAACCGCGCCCGGGGCAGCAGCACCAGGAAGGCCACCGCACACGCCAGCGACATCAGGGCGACGGCCAGCAGGCCCGCCCGCCAGCCCCACAGCTGCGCGGCCCAGCCGGTGACGAGCCGGCCGCTCATACCGCCGATGGAGTTCCCCGCCACGAACAGGCCGATCGCACCCACCAGGGCCTTCGGCCTGACCTCCTCCGCCAGGTACGCCATCGCCGAGGCCGGGATCCCGGCGATCGCCGCGCCCTGCACGGCGCGCAGCGCCACCAGCCACTCCACGCTCGGCGCGAACGGCACCAGCAGGCCCACGCCGACGGCGATCACCATCGAGCAGGTCATCATCCGGGTGCGGCCGAACCGCTCGGACAGTGCGCTCAGCGGCAGGACGAACAGCGCGAGCGCGCCGGTGGCCGCGGACACCGTCCAGCTGGCCTGACCCGCCGTCACTCCGAAGCCGGCGGAGATCGCGGGCAACAGCGCCTGGGTGGAGTAGAGGAGGGCGAACGTCGCGAGTCCGGCGGCGAAGAGCGCGAGGCTCATCCGGCGGTAGCCGGGCCGGCCGGGGGAGAGCGGCTGCGGTGCGGGGGACGACGGGGTGGAGGCACCCGGGATGACGGGTGCCCCGGTATGAACGGGAGGCATGCTTCGACGGTAGGCCCCGCTTTTTCATGCGTCCAATGCACAGAATCGCGATAATCGATCCACTGATGCATCAACCCAGCTCAGAAGCGTGGATGTCGATGAACCGTTACGTAGAAGACATGGCCGTGACAACTTTGCTGGCCCCGCGGCTGGCGTACTTCGCCGCCGTGGCCCGCCACGAGCACGTCACCCGCGCCGCCCACGAGCTGGGCGTCCCGCAGTCCACCCTCTCCCGCGCCATGGTCCGGCTCGAACAGGACCTCGGCGTCACGCTGTTCGCCCGCAAGGGCCGTACGGTCGCCCTCACCACGGCGGGCCGCACCTTCCTCGCCTCGGCCGAGCAGGCCCTGACGGAGATCGGCCGCGCCGCCGAATCCGTACAGCAGGACGCCGATCCGACCGCCGGCAAGGTGGCCTTCGGCTTCCTGCACACCCTGGGGTCCGAGACCGTACCCGGCCTCATCCGGGCCTTTCGCGCCGACCACCCGCGGATCCGGTTCTCTCTCGTCCAGAACTACGGCGAGGCCATGCTGGAGAAGCTCCGGGCCGGCGAACTCGACCTGTGCCTGACCTCCCCGCTGCCCGACGCCCCCGACCTGGTCGCCCGCCGCCTCGACGAACAGCGGCTGCGGCTGGTGGTTCCAGACGACCACCGGCTCGCGACCCGCAAGCGCATCCGCCTGGCCGAGGCCGCCGAGGAAACCTTCGTCACCCTGGAGCCCGGCTACGGCATGCGCCGCATCACCGACGACCTGTGCGCGGAGGCCGGGTTCACCCCGAAGGTCGCCTTCGAGGGCGAGGAGGCCGAAACCCTGCGCGGCCTGGTCGCCGCCGGCCTCGGCGTGGCTCTCCTGCCACCCCCGGCCGTGGCCCGCCCCGGGGTCGTCGAGCTGACGGTCACCGCCCCGCGCGCCGTCCGCGAGATCGGCGTCGCCTGGCTCGACGGCCACCCCGACACCCCGCCGGTCGCCGAGTTCAAGCGCTTCCTCCTCTCCCGCCGCGGCCGTCTGATCCCCGAACTGGAGCCACTGCCCTAGGGGGCGTCCTGCCGGTCCGCCAAGCGAAAACCGATGGCCGTCCGCAGCTCCGGCGAGCAGAATCACCGAGGTTGCCGGGGTCGAGGGGGATGCTGTTTGGACGTGTTCGCGTGCGCCGGGTGCGGTGCGGAGCTGACGGCCCCGGTCTCCCGGGTCGCCCTCCCCGTCCACACCCACTACGGGGCGTGGGAGCAACTGCACCCCCCGCTGATGGAACCGGCGACGTACGCCGTCGAACCCCGGCCCACCGGACTGCCCCGGCGGCCGTGGGACGAGGTGGGGGAGGAACTGGCGGCCGGGCAGGGGGTGTACCTGCCCCAGCACTCCGTGTCCTTCGGGCCGCGGGGCGCGGTCGTCATCGCGCCCGGCGACTCCCGGGGCATGGCCCTGATCCCCGAGAAGTGTGCGGGCTACTGCATGGGCATCGACGGCAGGGACGGACCCAATCTGGCCTGCGAGGGCTGCGGGCGCGCCGTGGCGACGCGGATGGACGACTGCGGGCTGTGGCAGGCGGTGTGGCTGCAGCCCGACGCCGTGCGGCGCGTGCCCTCGGGCCTGCCCGCCGTCCCGGTCCCCGGCTGGGACGAGCTGGAGCTGGAGTCGTACGCCGTGCCGCCCGTCGAGCTCGACGGGTCCTGGAGCCGCCGCTGGGAGGCCGCGGTCCCCGTGGCGCTCGCCCACCTGGTGGTGGCCTGCGAGGGCCGCCCGGTGGCGCTGCCCGGCCCCCTTTCCGAACTGCTCGGCGACGCCGTCGCCGGCTGCCTGCCCGCCGGACCCCCGGTCCTCACCACGATCCTGGCCGGGCCGGGGACGCCCGTGCTCCGGTCCGGCGCCGACGTCCTCGTCGTACCCCGCCACCCGGTCACGGGGGAGCCGTGGCGGCCCCCGCACGGCGCGGCGCCCGTGGTACCGCTGGACATCGGGGTCTGGGCCCACCTCGTACTCCCGCGGGAGACCTCGCCGCTGCCCGCCTCCGGCAGGCTGCCGGAAGGGGTCCTGCGCGACGACTACCCCCTGCCGCTGCGCCCGTGGCGCGGGTTCCGGCCCCACGCCGGGGCGTTCAGGGACACCCTGGCGCACCTCCCCGGCATCCGCCGTCCGGAGCTGCGCGCCTACTACGACCGGTACGCCAGGACCTAGGTGGTGTCCGGCGGGGCCGGGTCCGGGGCCGGGTCCGGGGCCGGGTGCGAGGAGAGCAAGTAGCCCGCCTGGAAGCGGGACTTGGCGCCCACCGCGCGCATGATCTCGGCGATGTGGCGCTGGCAGGTCCGTTCCGACATGCCCAGGCGGCGGGCGATCACCCTGTCCTCCAGCCCCTCCGACAGCAGCCGGACGATCGTCTGCCGCAGCTCGTCCGAGATCGACCGGGCCGCTTCCGGGCCCACCGACGTGGGGAAGGGCTCCGCGCCCAGCCAGGAGCGCTCGAAGGTCGCCGTCATGAAGTGCACGACGCTCGGCTCCCGCACCACCAGCGCCGCCCCGCTGCGGTCCGGCACCGCCATCAGGCCCGTGTGGTCGTCGAAGATCAGCATGCGCATCAGCCCGTCGCCCAGGGTCCGCACCTGCGCGCCCAGTGCCGTCACCCGCTCGACGTACGCGGCCGTGGGCCGTGAGTAGCGCGCCGTGTGCTGGTAGATCGTGCGCATCCGGACCCCGCGCGCCAGCAGCGACTCGTCCCGCCCGATCGATTCCTCCAGCGTCTCCACCGGGCGGCCCCCGCCGGGCTGCGAGGTCAGCAGCTCCCGCTCGCACGCCTCGGCCAGCTCCGCGATCAGCGCCCGTACCGCGCCGAGGTCCGTGACCAGCTCCAGACGGCCCGACCCGCTCAGGTCCCGGTGCGCGGTCCCGGCCTCGTACGCGGGCACCAGCGCCTCCAGCCGCCCGCGCAGCCGGTCCATCTCGTCGTGGGTCTCCCGTGCGAGCAGGGCCAGCGGGGCCAGGGCCCGGGCCGCCGCGGCCCGGGGCGCCACGGCGCTCCAGTGGTCCGGGTCGTCGCCCGGGGCCCGCTGGACCAGGTGTGCGGCGGCCAGCTCGGTGATGGCGGCGGCCGCCCGCACGCCCAGGGCCGCGGTGGCCTCGGCCGTGTCGAAGGCGTGCCGCTCGACGGCGTACGCGTACAGGCGCCGGGCGGCGGGACTCAGCTCCCCGACAGCTCCGGCAGCTCCGGCGGCCCCGGCTTCCTCGGCAGGCATAGGCATATCCGTCCCGGGTTGCCCCGATTCGTAAACCCCTCGGGTTCCCGCAAGGCGGCAAGACGACGCCTGAACGGCCCCCTCGGCACCCGGCGGCCGGGCACAGTGGCTGCACGGCGCGAGAGGGGGAGCGCGGTGCAGCAGCGGACACCCAGGCGAGAACGGGGGCCCGTGTCCTGCTGAGCCCGCGCCCGCCGTGGTGGTCGCGCCAGATCCATCGGTGCCGTCCGACCGTGAGGGGGCGGAGCGGCAGGTACGGACGGACTGGCGCGACCCCGGAGCCCGGGCCCGTCAGCCGGAGCCCGGCTTCGCGAAATCGCCGTAGCCAGTCCAGTCCAGCACGACGCACGGCTCGTCACCCACGACCGAGGCGTCGTGCCCCGGTGCGATCCGGATGAACTCGCCCGCGCCGATCTCGGCGCTCTCCCCGTCGTCCATGACCACCTTCATCCGGCCGCTCACCACGTACCCGGTGTGAGAGGCCTGGCAGCTGTCCGTGCCGGCCAGCGGCTTGATGTGCAGCGACCAGCGCCAGCCCGGCTCGAAGACCGCGCGCCCCACTGCCCCGCCCTCGGTGTTGAGCACGTCCAGCCGGCCCGTCCTGGCCTCGAAGGGGCGTGTCTCGTCGGGCTCGTCGAAATTCCTGTGCACCAATCCGCCCATGACCGGTCGCCTCCGGAGGAAGAGCGACATCCCGAGTCCACTCCCCACGGTACGCGCGCCGCGCCCGCGGCTCACCTCCTCAGCGACCTCCCGAAGCCCGAGGCCAGCGGCATCCGCAGGCCCAGCGGCGGGGGCGCGGCCAGGGCGTCCGTCACCGGCCGTGAGTACCGCCCCGAGAACACCGCGCCGAGGACGAAGTCCACGGCCAGCGCCACCACTTCGGGCTGGTGCTCGCGCAGCCCGTGCCCGTCCGAATGCACCTCGAACCGGCACGTCGACCGGTTCGCCTTCTTCGCCCGCGCCGCCAGCCGGAAGGAGCTCTCGGGGTCGCTGCGCGCGTCATTGGTGCCGTGCACGATCAGCACCTGCCGTCCCGACAGCTGTTTCACCGGTTCCGGGGAGTCCGCCGCGGGCCCCGCCCCTAAGCAAGGGGCGATCGCCACGACCGAGTTGACGGCCCTGTGCCCCGCCGCCCGCAGCGCGGCCAGGCCGCCCGCGTCGTAGCCCGCCAGGCACACCGGCACGTCCCCGTACCGCCGCACCACCTCGTCCGCCGCCCACCCCGCCTGTTCCTCCCGGGCGGAGTCCCCGCCGTGGATGACCGTGTGCGTGACCAGGCCCTCCGCCCCTCCGGCCCGGGCCAGCGCCCGCGCGAGCGGGCGCAGTGGACCGGGGGAGAATCTGGACGCCCCGGGGAGCAGGAGCACCACTCCGCCCACCGCACTTTCCGTCGAACCCGAGCCGGTTCTCGCGCCGGCCGCCCGCCCCAGACGGGCCCCGCGCGCCGGCGGCGCATGCTGTGCCATGGCGGAACAGTCTCAGACCTTCAGGTGTACGCCATCCGTCCGCGCGGTCTCTGTTACATATCGACGCCCGCCGGGGACATTCCGCTCTACGCGCGTAGGAGTAGAGTGCGCAGATGACGAGCGAGACCCCCAACCTGCCGACCCCGGACCAGATCCGTCGTTCCCCGAAGGTGCTGCTGCACGATCACCTCGACGGTGGACTGCGTCCCGGGACCATCATCGAGCTGGCCCGCGAGGTCGGCTACGAGAACCTCCCCGAGACCGACGCCGACAAGCTCGGCATCTGGTTCCGCGAGGCCGCCGACTCCGGTTCCCTGCCGCGCTACCTGGAGACCTTCGCGCACACCTGCGCGGTCATGCAGACGAAGGCCGCCCTCTTCCGGGTCGCCGCCGAGTGTGCCGAGGACCTGGCCGAGGACGGCGTCGTGTACGCCGAGATCCGCTACGCCCCCGAGCAGCACCTGGAGGCCGGCCTGACCCTCGAAGAGGTCGTCGAGGCCGTGAACGACGGCTTCCGCGAGGGTGAGCGGCGCGCGAAGGCCAACGGCCACCGCATCCGCGTCGGCGCCCTGCTGACCGCGATGCGCCACGCCGCCCGTGCGCTGGAGATCGCCGAGCTGGCGAACCGCTACCGCGACAACGGCGTGGTCGGCTTCGACATCGCCGGTGCCGAGGCCGGGTTCCCTCCCACCCGCCACCTCGACGCCTTCGAGTACCTCAAGCGCGAGAACAACCACTTCACCATCCACGCGGGCGAGGCCTTCGGTCTGCCGTCGATCTGGCAGGCCCTGCAGTGGTGCGGCGCCGACCGCCTCGGTCACGGCGTGAAGATCATCGATGACATCGAGGTCGCCGAGGACGGTTCCGTGACCCTGGGCCGCCTGGCCTCGTACGTCCGGGACAAGCGCATCCCCCTGGAGATGTGCCCGACCTCGAACCTGCAGACCGCCGCGGCCGCCTCGTACGCCGAGCACCCGATCGGCCTGCTGCGCAAGCTGCACTTCAGGCTCACGGTCAACACGGACAACCGCCTGATGAGCGGCACCAGCATGAGCCGCGAGTTCGAGCACCTGGTCGACACCTTCGGCTACACGCTGGACGACATGCAGTGGTTCACCGTCAATGCGATGAAGTCCGCGTTCATTCCTTTCGATGAACGACTGGCCATGATCAATGAAGTGATCAAGCCCGGTTATGCGGAGCTGAAGTCGGAATGGCTGTTCCGTCAGACCGCTTCGACCAGCGGTTCCGTCTCGGCCTAGGCCATGGCGTGACGTAACGGAAGCGCCCGGGAGGGATATTTCCCGGGCGCTTTCTCGTATTTAAGGATGTTTGCGGGCGGGGGTTTGAAGTGACTAGTTTGCGGAGCCGCTCAATTCCCCGTCGCAAGGACAACTTTTCATGAAGCAGTCAGCTGCCAAGACCCTCGGTACCGCCGTTCTCGGTGTCGCCTTCGCCGCGGTCGCCGCCGGTACGGCCTCCGCCGCCGCCCCGGCGATCGGCCTCGCGGACACGCTGGGCACCGCCACCGGCGCGCTCCAGGGCGTGACCAGCCAGCAGCACGTGAGCCCCGAAGGGCAGCAGTCGAGCGACCCCACCTCTCAGGTCACCGGTGCGCTCGCCCCGCTCACCGGCGCCCTGAACGGTCTCGGCGGCTGACGCTGCCGCTTCCGTGGACCCGTACACGTGTGCGGTGGGTGCATGCTCCTCGATCGGGCATGTGTCCCGCCGCGCCGTGTGCCACGATCGCCACCAACTGCCCGCCGACGTCTTGGGTATGAGGTTCTCGGTCATGCGCATGAAGGCACGAGCGACCACGGTCGCCCTGGTCCCCGCCCTGCTGTTCGCCGCAGTGGGGTGCAGCAGTACGAACACTCCCGCGACGGGCAGGGCCCCGGATCCGAAGGGCTCCGCGGGCAGTGCATCCGCCGCGCCCGGAGCCCCGGCGCCCTCCTCCGCGGCGACCGGACCGGCCGCGCCGAAGACCGGTGGCAGCAGGGTTGAGCGGTCCGCGCTGGCACAGGGCGACCTGGTCGGCTACCAGGTCTCCGCCCAGGGCAAGAACCCCAATGCCCCGGACGGTCAGCCGCAGGCCGACAAGAAGGCCTGCCAGCCGCTGGCCGACATGATGGGCGACAAGCCGGACCCGTCCGCGCGCGAGACCGTCAGCCGCGGCATCGGCTCCCAGAAGCAGGTCGGGCTCGCCGTGTCCGCCACCGTCAGCTCCTACACCGAGAGCGACGCCAAGGCGCTGATCGCACGGCTCAAGGCCGCGCTCGCCGCCTGCGGTACGGGCTTCACCGCCAAGGTCGAGAAGCAGACCGGCAGCTACCGCGACGTGCGCGCCGCCGACTACCGCACGAGCGGCGACGAGAGCGTCAGCTGGACCATGACCGCCGCCGCCGAGGGCGTGTCGGCGCAGGTCCACCTGGTCGTCGTACGCAAGGGCGACACCGTCGTGCGGCTGACGGCCCTCAATGTGGCCGGGGCCGGGCAGAAGGCGCTGGTGCCGCAGGAAGTGGCCGACAAGCAGCTGGAAAAGGTCCAAAAGGCCGGCTGACCCCGCCGGCCGACCGGGGCCGGCCGCCGGACGGGCTCCGGTCTACCAGGCGGCAGAGGTGGACTTCTCGTTCGGCAGCAGCACCCACAGCGCGATGTAGATCAGGAACTGCGGGCCGGGCAGCAGGCACGAGACGGCGAATATGGCGCGCATCGTGTTCGCGGAAATTCCGAAACGCCGTGCCAGTGCGGCGCAGACTCCGCCGATCCAGCGGCCGTCACGGGGGCGGACCAGGGCGCTCATGAGGTTCTCCTTCGTCGGGATCGCTTTCTTGCGATGACTCAATACTCCCGCTGGACCGCTGACAGAACGTCGGTCCAGGGGCCGAGCCCGACCCTGGAAATCTTCGGGGTGTCCCCCTGATAAACGGTGTGTGAGCGCCTCAGCCGGGCCCGCAGCGCCGGTACGACGGCCACGTGCGCGAGCACCACGCCGACGGTGTTCAGCAGCACCGAGTCCACGTCGACGACCTGGCCCGGGACCGCGGTCTGGAGCATCTCGATGCACACCGAGACCAGCGCGCCCGCGGCGGCCGTCCGGGCCAGGGAGGACCACGCGGACAGGGCCGACGGCGCGAGCCGTCCGCTGATCAGCGGCACCAGTACCCCGAGCGGGGCCAGCAGCGCGAGTCCCTCGCCGATCCGCCGGGCGGCCTCCAGGGGCCCGAGGGCGAGGTGCGAGGCGATCCCCTCCAGCGGGCTCAGATTGGCCGCCGCGGCCCAGGGCACGTCCAGCGGCCGCAGAGTCAGCCAGCCGACGACCACGAGATGGGCGGCGAGCAGGACCCCGGCCAGGACACGGAGACGGAGGTTGATCGCGGTGGCGGTGGCGGCACGTTCGCCGGCCTCAAGACGCTGCACACCTGCGAGGACGCATCACCCGGTAGCGCCGGTTCCGGCCCGGAGGAGGGTGTGGCGGGGAGCACCCGAATGGGGGCGGACCGGCCGGCGCCACCGGTCGGCGACCGGCGGCGACCCGTCAGCGGGTGGCGAGCAGGACGATCAGGAGCAGCGCGCCGACGAGCGCGGGCGCGATGATCTCGTACGACCAGCGCACGCGCACGCTGCCCTGGGCGCCGGGCCGCGACGCGCCGCGCTCGGCCAGCCCCTGGAGCTCGTCGACGATCCGGTCGGCACTGGCCCGCATCGGTTCGGACGCGGTGGAGCGGGCGCGCGCGGCCGGGTCACCTCCGCCGCCCGGTTCACGGCGGTCGAGGGCGTTGCGGCGCATCTGCTGTCGGTTGGCCTTCTTGCGCTCCCGCAGCGAGACGGGCACGGACCAGAGCTGGTACTTCGATCCCTCGGCCAGCACCTCGGCCGAGTACCCGGCGCGCACCGCGTCCACGGCCGCCCAGGGCAGCTCGATCATCCGGAAGGGGTTGCGCACGCGCATCCGGTCGTCATTGGCGAAGACGGCCGGGCGGATGGTGAACGCGACGATCAGCGGTACGGCGCACAGCGCCACCGCCGCCGCGATCCACCGGGCGTCGGCGGAGCCCCGCACCAGGGCGTCGCCGCAGAGCCATGCGGTCAGCGCGAGCAGCAGTACCCCCGAGAGGACGCCCATGGAGGAGCGGTAGACCCGGTCGTCGTACACCGGTTCGTCGGTCGGCTGCTGCTGGCTGCTCATGAGGTCGATTCTGCCCCACGCCCTCTCAGCCCACGAGATCGGCGTACACGATGATGTTGTCGGGCCGGTGGCCGCCCGTGATCTCGCCGCCGCAGGTGATGACGCGCAGCTCCGGGCGGGTGGTGTCGCCGTAGACCCTGGCGGTCGGGAACGCCGACTTGCCGACCTGCTCCAGCTCGCGGACGCGGAAGACGGCGGTGGTGCCGTCCGCCCGGGAGACGGTGATCTCCTCGCCGGTGCGCACGCGCGAGATGTCCTTGAGCACGGCCGGGCCGCGCGCGGTGTCGAAGTGGCCGATGAGCACGGCGGGTCCGGTCTCGCCGGGTGTGACGCCCTTGGTGTACCAGCCGATCTTGTCCCCGTCGGCCACGGAGGGCACTTCGACGGTGCCGTCGGCGGCCAGCCCCAGCTCCAGCACCGGGGAGGCGTCCACCCCGGCCGCGGGGATCCGTACGCGTACGGGCGCGGAGGCGGGCAGCGGGGCGGCCGTCGCGGCGGCGGGCGGAGCGCTGGTGGGTACGACGGAGGGCGGCGCGGCGGAGGGTGCGGCGGGCGCCGGACCCGCCGCGGCGGTGCAGCCGGTCAGGGCGGCGCAGAGGAGGGCGGCGGCGAGCAGGACGCGGGCGCGGTGGGCCATGGGGTGCTCCGGGAACGGCTTCCGGCAGGCCACCGCGGAGGTGGCCCGCCGGCAGGAAGGACGGGAGGGCGAGCGGGTTCCGTCAGCGCTGGGCGCGGCGGCGGCGGAGCAGTACGGACGCCCCCAGTGCGGCGAAGACCGCGGCGAGACCGGTGCCGGCCAGGGCGGTGGTCGAGTCGTCGGTGTCCTCGGCGGCGATCTCGGCCCCTGCGGCGACCCCGCCCTTGGGGACGACGGAGGTCTGTCCGGCGGTCTGCGGCTTGGGAGCCGGGGCCGCACTCGTGCCCGCAGTGGTGCCCGGGGTGGTGGTCGGAGCCGGCTCGGTCAGCTTGTAGTTCGGCTTGCAGCCCTTGGGCAGCGCGGGGAAGGAGGCCCGGCCGAGCGGCATGGGGCCGCCCTGGGTCTTCCACTCGAAGACCGGCTCGGCGCTGCTCGGGTTCACGATCCGGGCGATGATGCCCGCCGACTCGGGCAGCTGGGGGAAGCCGCGGTCCAGCAGCCGCCACGGGGTGGTGTCGTCACCGGAGGTCCACAGCGCGACCCGCGGGCCGTCGGGGGACATGGACAACTCGGCGCTCATGCCCGCGCCCATGTCCTGCGACGTGACCTCGGAGGAGCAGACCTGGCCGGCCTTGCCCTCGGGCAGCGGGTAGGACTTGGCGACCCCGTCCGTGGTGACGACGAGCACCGGGGCCGTGGTCTGCGCCCCGGTGAGCGTGAAGGAGGCCCCGTACGCCTTGTCGGAGGTCTGCTGGCGGTTCACCAGGGCCACGACGTGGGTCATGTAGTCCTCGCCCGGCTTCCAGTCCGTGCCGACGTAGCGGATCCATGCCTCGGGGCCCTCGGACTTGTTGCGCAGCACCGCGACCATGCCGTTGCCGACGTGGACCGGCCGGCCCTCGTAGCGGCTGTTGTCCGACGGGGCGGGGACCGCCTTGCCCTTCGGCAGCGGGAAGGACTTGGTGGCGCCGTTCGCGGTCACGGTGAGCACCGGCTCGGCCGTGTCCGCCTCGGTGAGGGTGAAGACCGTCCCCTGCTTCGACTCCGTGGTGTGCGCGCGGTCGAGGGACACCAGCGCCTGCGGGTGCGTCGTGCCGTCCTTGTCCACGACGTGGATCGTCACGGAGGGCGCCTCCGTCACGGAGTTGACCATGTGCGCCACCAGGTTGTCGCCGAGGGCGACCTTCGCGGGCTCGGACGCGGCCGCCTTCGCCGTCGCTGCCGGCGGGGCGGGCGCCGCGAAGGCGGCACCTGCGGCAGGAACCAGCATCGCGCCCGAGAGGGCGGCGGTGACGATTGCCGTGCGGAGGGTGAGGGCGGTACGCATAACGACTCCTTGGAAACATGGTCGAGGAAGTGGAGGAGAGTCGCATGCCGCGTTGCGTCTGGACGGTCCTTTTCAACCGGGTCAGGTGTGGCGGGCTGCTGAGAACAAAGTTACGGATCTTGTGCGCCCGGACGATCCGCCTCCTGTCATCGCCGTGTAACGGAGAGTGGAGGTGTCGATTCCATAGCGGATCCAGGGGCGGGGGTGACAGGTCGCTACGCGCGTAGATATGCTCATCTGGTGACCATGCCCACCACCCTCACCGCATTCGCTGACGTGACGACGTCCGACAGTGCGCTGCGCCGCTTCCTGCACGGGCTGCCCGGCGTCGACGCAGTCGGACTGGAGGCCCGCGCGGCCTCCCTCGGCACCCGTTCGATCAAGACGACGGCCAAGGCGTACGCCATCGACCTGGCCATCTCGATGATCGACCTGACGACGCTGGAAGGCGCGGACACCCCGGGCAAGGTCCGGGCGCTCTCCGCCAAGGCCGTCCATCCCGATCCGACCGACCGTACGACGCCCATGACCGCCGCGGTCTGCGTCTACCCCGACATGGTGGCCACCGCCAAGGCCGCGCTGAACGGTGCCGACGTCAAGGTCGCCTCCGTCGCCACGGCCTTCCCGGCCGGCCGCGCCGCCCTGCCCGTCAAGCTCGCGGACACCCGTGACGCCGTCGCCGCCGGCGCCGACGAGATCGACATGGTCATCGACCGTGGCGCCTTCCTCGCCGGCCGCTACCTGGAGACGTACGAGCTGATCAAGGCCGTCAAGGAGGCCTGCGTCCGTGAGGACGGCAGCGCCGCGCGCCTGAAGGTCATCTTCGAGACCGGCGAGCTGTCGACCTACGACAACATCCGCCGCGCCTCCTGGATCGGCATGCTCGCGGGCGCCGACTTCATCAAGACGTCGACCGGCAAGGTGGGCGTCAACGCCACCCCCGCGAACACCCTGCTCATGCTCGAAGCCGTCCGCGACTTCCGGGAGCAGACTGGAATCCAGATCGGCGTGAAGCCGGCCGGCGGCATCCGCACCACCAAGGACGCGATCAAGTTCCTGGTCCTGGTCAACGAGACCGCGGGCGAGGACTGGCTGAGCAACCACTGGTTCCGCTTCGGCGCCTCCAGCCTGCTCAACGACCTGTTGATGCAGCGCCAGAAGCTGAGCACCGGCCGTTACTCCGGTCCCGACTACGTGACGGTGGACTGATCACCATGGCATCTGTATTCGAGTACGCACCGGCTCCCGAGTCCCGCTCGGTCGTCGACATCGCCCCCTCCTACGGGCTCTTCATCGACGGTGAGTTCACCGACGCCGCCGACGGCCGGGTCTTCAAGACCGTCTCGCCGAGCAGCGAAGAGGTCCTGGCCGAGGTCGCCCAGGCGGGCGCCGCCGACGTGGACCGTGCCGTCAAGGCAGCCCGCAGGGCCTTCGAGAAGTGGTCCGCGCTGCCCGGCGCCGAGCGCGCCAAGTATCTCTTCCGCATCGCCCGGATCATCCAGGAGCGAAGCCGCGAGCTCGCCGTCCTGGAGACCCTGGACAACGGCAAGCCGATCAGGGAGACCCGCGACGCGGACCTCCCGCTGGTCGCCGCGCACTTCTTCTACTACGCGGGCTGGGCCGACAAGCTCGACCACGCGGGCTACGGCGCGAACCCGCGCCCGCTCGGCGTGGCCGGCCAGGTCATCCCGTGGAACTTCCCGCTGCTGATGCTCGCGTGGAAGATCGCCCCGGCGCTCGCCGCCGGCAACACGGTCGTCCTGAAGCCCGCCGAGACCACGCCGCTCTCCGCGCTGTTCTTCGCGGACATCTGCCGCCAGGCGGGCCTGCCCAAGGGCGTCGTCAACATCATCCCCGGCTACGGGGACGCGGGCGCCGAGCTGGTCGCCCACCCGGACGTCAACAAGGTCGCCTTCACCGGCTCGACCGCGGTCGGCAAGGCCATCGCCCGCCAGATCGCCGGTACGGACAAGAAGGTCACCCTGGAGCTGGGCGGCAAGGGCGCCAACATCGTCTTCGACGACGCCCCCATCGACCAGGCCGTCGAGGGCATCGTCAGCGGCATCTTCTTCAACCAGGGCCAGGTCTGCTGCGCAGGCTCCCGCCTGCTGGTCCAGGAGTCGATCCACGACGAGCTGCTGGACTCCCTCAAGCGCCGCCTCTCCACGCTGCGGCTGGGCGACCCGCTCGACAAGAACACCGACATCGGCGCGATCAACTCCGCCGAGCAGCTCGCCCGGATCACCGCGCTCGCGGAGACCGGCGAGGCCGAGGGCGCCGAGCGCTGGTCCCCGGCGTGCGAGCTGCCGTCCTCCGGCTACTGGTTCGCCCCGACGCTCTTCACGAACGTCACCCAGGCGCACACCGTCGCCCGCGACGAGATCTTCGGCCCGGTGCTGTCCGTGCTGACCTTCCGCACGCCCGACGAGGCCGTCGCCAAGGCCAACAACAGCCAGTACGGGCTCTCCGCCGGCATCTGGACGGAGAAGGGCAGCCGCATCCTCGCGGTCGCGAACCAGCTCCGCGCGGGTGTCGTGTGGGCCAACACGTTCAACAAGTTCGACCCGACCTCGCCCTTCGGCGGCTACAAGGAGTCGGGCTTCGGCCGCGAGGGCGGCCGCCACGGCCTGGAGGGCTACCTCGATGTCTGATCAGTCAGCGGCGTCCCGCCTGCATGTCTTCAAGACCTACAAGCTGTACGTCGGGGGCAAGTTCCCCCGCTCCGAGAGCGGCCGGGTGTACGAAGTGACGGACTCCAAGGGCAAGTGGCTGGCCAACGCCCCCCTGTCCTCCCGCAAGGACGCGCGTGACGCCGTCGTCGCGGCCCGCAAGGCATTCGGCGGCTGGTCGGGCGCGACCGCGTACAACCGCGGGCAGGTCCTCTACCGCATCGCCGAGATGCTGGAGGGCCGCCGGGAGCAGTTCGTCCGCGAGGTCGGCGAGGCCGAGGGCCTGTCCAAGTCGAAGGCCGCCGCGGTCGTCGACGCGGCCGTCGACCGCTGGGTCTGGTACGCGGGCTGGACCGACAAGATCGGCCAGATCGTGGGCGGGGCCAACCCGGTCGCGGGCCCGTTCTTCAACCTCTCCACCCCGGAGCCGACCGGTGTGGTCACGGTCGTCGCCCCGCAGGAGTCGTCCTTCCTGGGCCTGGTCTCGGTGATCGCCCCGGTGATCGCGACGGGCAATACCGCCGTCGTCATCGCCAGTGAGAAGTCCCCGCTGCCGGCCCTCTCCCTGGGTGAGGTGCTCGCCACCTCCGATCTGCCCGGCGGCGTGGTCAACATCCTGTCCGGCAAGGCCGGCGAGATGGGCCCGCACCTGGCGTCCCACCAGGACGTCAACGCGATCGACCTGGCCGGGGCCGATGCGGCGCTGGCCAAGGAGCTGGAGATCGCGGCGGCCGACAACCTCAAGCGTGTCCTGCGTCCACAGCCTGTGGACGACTGGAGCGCCGACCCGGGCACGTCGCGCATGACGGCGTTCCTGGAGACCAAGACCGTCTGGCACCCGACCGGGTCGCTGGGCGCGGGCGGCTCGTCCTACTAGTCCTCCCGGGACAGGCCCCGTACGAGACCGGCCCCGGCAGCGTCCCCCGCGCTGCCGGGGCCTTCTCGTGCCCGTCGCCCCGCGCCTACTTCTTCGGGAGCACCGGCCCGAGCAGCGAGGAGGCGGCGGCGGTCGGCAGTTCGCCGACCGAGGGCCCCTGGGTCAGGATTCCGGTGACCATCCCGGTCCCGACGGACGGGAAGTCGGCGACCTTCGTGGCGACCCCGTTGTCCAGCGGGTCCACACCGGTGTGGGCGAGCGGGTTCACCTTCAGGTTCGCGATCGGGTCGGTGACCCCGGCCAGCGCCGCCGGGACGTCGAGCTCGCCGGCCTGGGCGCCGCCCGCGGCCATCGCCAGGGCGGCGCCGGCCATCGAGACGGTCAGTCCGGCGCTGCGGAGCCGGTTCGGTAGGGAAGGGGCTGCGTGACGTGCCATGGGGATCCCGCCTGAGGTCGTAGTCGCGTGCGCACGCAGCGTAGTTGAGGTGTGTTCCTGGACACCAACCGGCCACCGGGAGGATCCCCTACCCGGGGGAATGGTTCAGACTGGTGTCCCGTGAGCTCCTCCTCTCCTTCGCCGACCCGAGTCGTCCTGCTGACCGGTCCGTCGGGCTCCGGAAAATCCTCGCTGGCCGCCCGATCGGGGCTGCCCGTGCTGCGCCTCGACGACTTCTACAAGGAGGGGGACGACCCCACCCTCCCGCTCGTCGACGGCAGCTCCGACATCGACTGGGACTCCCCGCTGTCCTGGGACGCGGACGCGGCGGTCGCCGCGATCGCCGAACTGTGCGCGGCGGGGCGGACCGACGTCCCGGTGTACGACATCGCGACGAGCTCCCGCACGGGCGCCGAGAGCCTCGACATCGCCCGCACCCCGCTGTTCATCGCGGAGGGCATCTTCGCCGCCGACATCGCGGAACGCTGCCAGGAGCTCGGGCTCCTCGCGGACGCCATCTGCCTGCGGGGACGCCCCTCCACGACCTTCCGCCGCCGGCTCGCCCGTGACCTGCGGGAGGGCCGCAAGTCCGTGCCGTTCCTGCTGCGCAGGGGCCTGCGGCTGATGCGGGCCGAGCGCGGCATCGTGGCCCGGCACGTCGCGCTGGGCGCGCACGCCTGCGCCCGCGACGAGGCGCTGGGCCGCCTGGCCGCGGCCGCGGCGGGCCGCCACCGCACGACGACCCCGGCCTAGGGGCCCGCCGACTCGGCGGGGCGCGCTGCTTTGCGGACACTCACCAGCCTCGCCGCCGCCGCGCCCCCGCCCCGCCGCCCCGGGCGCGGTGTACCGCCGGACCCGCGGACGCGAAAAGGCGGGACCGCGCGGACCCCCGTCCGCTCGATCCCGCCTTTTCCCCCCGCGGCCCCCGTCCCACCCCCGTAGGACGGGCCCCCTGGCCCGATGGCTTTTGTGTGTGCCGCCGTTACGCGACGAGCTCCTCGAAGGACTCCGCCTCGTCACGGCCGAAGCTCAGCGCCTCGTCCTCCCGCAGGCGGCGCAGCGAGCGCCAGATGCTCGACTTCACCGTGCCGACGCTGATGCCGAGGATCTCGGCGATCTCCGGGTCCGTGCGGCCCTCGTAGTAGCGGAGCACCAGCATGGTGCGCTGCGGCTCCGGGATGCGGGTCAGCGCCTGCCACAGCACCGCGCGCAGCTCCGTACCGCGCATCGCGTCCGTGTCGGAGGCCGTCTCCGGCAGCTCCTCCGTCGGGTACTCGTTCAGCTTCCGCCGACGCCACGCGCTGATGTGCAGGTTGGTCATGGTGCGGCGCAGGTAGCCGCCGACGGCCGCCTTGTCGCTGATCCGGTCCCAGGCGCGGTACGTGGAGAACAGCGCGCTCTGCAGCAGGTCCTCGGCTTCGTAACGGTCGCCGGTGAGGTGGAAGGCCGTCGCGTACAGCGCGGCCCGCCGCTCCTGGACGTACGCCGTGAACTCCGCCTCCGAGGTGGAGGAGGGCGTCTGCGGCTCGGCGGGAACCGCCTGGTACTGGTTTGCGTCAATGGCTACGACGTGGGCCGGCCGGGGACGGGCGACCGCCACCGTACGGACACCCGCCCGGCGGTTCACATCGTGCAGCCGCGTGACAACCGCGCTGGTCGTGGTGCTGTGCAGCGTGTTCATCTCGCGCCCCCCGTCGTGGAGTGTGTCTGCTTCGGTCCGTTGTGCGTTGATAGAAGATTGCCCCGCCGACTTAACCGGGGTGTCCGTCGACTGTCACAGCCGTGTCACAGGGACTTCTGACAGGACACCGACAGGATCACGTCGCACGACGGTCGAACTCCCGACTGCCGATGGGACAGAATGAGCCCGTGCCTTTCCTGTTGCTGATCGAGGACGACGACGCCATCCGCACGGCCCTCGAACTCTCCCTGTCCCGCCAGGGCCACCGTGTGGCCACCGCGGCGACGGGCGAGGACGGCCTGAAACTGCTGCGCGAGCAGCGGCCGGATCTGATCGTGCTGGACGTGATGCTGCCCGGGATCGACGGTTTCGAGGTGTGCCGGAGGATCCGGCGCACCGACCAGCTGCCGATCATCCTGCTCACCGCGCGCAGCGATGACATCGACGTGGTGGTCGGCCTGGAGTCGGGCGCCGACGACTACGTGGTCAAGCCCGTCCAGGGCCGGGTCCTCGACGCCCGCATCCGGGCCGTACTGCGCCGCGGCGAGCGCGAGTCGAGCGATTCGGCGAGCTTCGGCTCGCTGGTCATCGACCGGGCCGCCATGACGGTGACGAAGAACGGCGAGGACCTCCAGCTCACGCCGACCGAGCTGCGGCTGCTGCTCGAGCTGAGCCGCCGGCCCGGGCAGGCGCTGTCGCGCCAGCAGCTGCTGCGGCTGGTCTGGGAGCACGACTACCTCGGTGACTCGCGGCTCGTCGACGCCTGCGTGCAGCGGCTGCGCGCCAAGGTCGAGGACGTGCCGTCCTCGCCCACCCTGATCCGTACCGTCCGGGGCGTCGGCTACCGCCTGGACTCACCGCAGTGATCCGGTCGTTGCTCGCGGGCCGGCGCTGGACCAGCCTGCGGCTGCGGCTCCTCATGGTGTTCGCGCTGGTCGCGCTGACGGCCGCGGTCTCGGCCTCCGGCATCGCGTACTGGCTCAACCGCGAGGCGGTCCTCACCCGCGTCCAGGACGCGGCCCTCGGCGACTTCCGGCAGGAGATGCAGAACCGGGCCGCCGCGCTGCCCGCCGATCCCACCGCGGAGGAGCTGCAGCGCACCGCCGAGCTGATGGCGGGCAGCAGCCCCGGCTACAGCGTGCTGCTCGTGCAGGTGGGCAAGGACAACCGGCAGGTCTTCGGCGCGGCGGGGCCCGACTCCTTCGGGCTGGCCGACGTACCGAAGTCCCTGCAGAACGCGGTGAACGACCGGCAGAAGACGACCGCCGCGAACGACTCCGAGTACCACGTGTACTGGCAGCGGACGAAGCCGAACGGCAATCCGTACCTGGTGGGCGGGACGCGGGTCGTGGGCGGCGGGCTCACCGGCTACATGTCCAAGTCGCTCGCGCAGGAGCGGGACGACCTGAACGCGCTCGGCTGGTCGCTGACCATCGCCACCGGCCTCGCGCTGCTCGGCTCCGCGCTGCTGGCACAGGCCGCGGCCCGGACCGTGCTGCGGCCCGTGCAGCGGCTCGGGGACGCGGCGCGGCGCCTCGGCGAGGGCGAGCTGGACCACCGCCTCGACGTGTCCGGCACGGACGAACTCGCCGACCTGTCGCACACCTTCAACAAGACGGCCGAGGCGCTGGAGAAGAAGGTCGCCGACATGAGCGCCCGGGAGGAGGCGAGCCGGCGTTTCGTCGCCGACATGTCCCACGAGCTGCGGACGCCGCTGACCGCGCTGACGGCCGTGGCGGAGGTGCTGGAGGAGGAGGTCGACGACCTCGATCCGATGATCGCACCAGCCGTGGCGCTGGTCGTCAGCGAGACGCGCCGCCTCAACAACCTGGTGGAGAACCTGATGGAGGTCACCCGCTTCGACGCGGGGACGGCCAAGCTGGTGCTGGACGACGTGGACGTCGCCGACCAGGTCACGGCCTGCATCGACGCCCGGGCCTGGCTCGACGCGGTCGAACTCGACGCGGAGCGCGGCATCGTGGTCCGGCTCGACCCGCGGCGCCTCGACGTCATCCTCGCCAACCTGATCGGCAATGCGCTCAAGCACGGCGGCTCGCCGGTGCGGGTGGCGGTGACCGTGGAGGGGGAGTGGCTGGTGATCGCGGTGCGCGACAACGGTCCGGGCATTCCCGAGGAGGTCCTGCCGCACGTCTTCGACCGCTTCTACAAGGCGAGCGCGTCGCGGCCGAAGTCGGACGGCAGCGGGCTCGGCCTGTCGATCGCCGTGGAGAACGCGCACATCCACGGCGGCGAGATCACCGCGGCGAACGCCGAGGGCGGCGGCGCGCTGTTCACGCTGCGGCTGCCCGTGGACGTGGGAAAGGTGATCGCGGGTGACGAGGATGCGTAGGGCGCTGTCGCCGGTACCGGCGCTGCTGGTCCCGTTGGTCGGGGTCGCCCTGCTGGCGACGTCGGCCTGCGGGATCCGGGCGACGACCGTGCCGGTGGACGTGGGCGCGGCCCCGTCGCGGGTGTCGTGCGACACGCAGGAGCAGCCGAGCGGGGTGCAGGGCTTCCGGGCCACGGTGGAACTGGTCTGCGGATCCCAGCTGGTGGGCGTGGAGCGAGTGATTCCGGTGCCCGAGAAGAAGCCGGTACGGGACCCCCTGGCGCTGGTCGCGCAGGCACTGCTGGAGGCGCTGGAGCGGACGCCGACCGCCGAGGAGCGGGACGCCGGCTTCACGAGCGAGGTCCCGGTCGGCCTCTCGGCGGGAGCGCCGAGGGCGGGCGACCCGGTGGGCACGGTGCGGCTCAGCCGCAAGCCCGAGGACCTGCCGCCGGTGGCGCTCTCGCAGATCGTGTGCACGCTGGCGGGCAGCGAGGCGCTGAAGGCCGACCCGGGCCCGGTGATACTGGGCGGCCCGGACGCGGATCCGCCGCGGACGTGGGAGTGCACGGAGGCGGTCCGCTCGCGGCCGGAGTCGGTGCCGACGCTGGGCGAGCTGGTGCGGCCGGAGCCGAGCGCGTCCAAGTCGCCCTGATCACACCGGAACGTGCCCCGGCCCGGCCGGGGAATGCCGACGGCCCCCCCGGCCTGAGCCGAGGGGGCCGTGCGGGCGGTCCTGGCGCCACCCCGCCGCCCCGCCGGGGGACGGACTCCGGCGTGGTGGAGGGGGCGGCCGGCCAGGGCCGGGTCGTGCGGGCGGGTCAGATGCCCATCGCCGCCGCGAGGTCCTTCTTGATCGCGTCCAGGACTTCCTGGCCGGTCACGCGGGCACCCGCGAGGTCGGAGGCCTCGGCCACCGGGACCACGACCTCCAGGTAGCACTTGAGCTTCGGCTCGGTGCCGGAGGGGCGCGCGATGACGCGGGCCTTGTAGGCGCCGTCCAGGTAGTAGCGCAGGCCGTCCGTGGGCGGGAGGGACGCCGTGCCCCGGCTCAGGTCCTCGGACGACACCACCCGCAGCCCCGCCAGGGTCACCGGCGGCTCGGCGCGCAGGGCGGCCATCGCGTCCGCGATGATCGACAGGTCCGAGACACGGACCGACAGCTGGTCGGTGGCGTGCAGCCCGTGGGCCATCGCCAGGTCGTCCAGCAGGTCGGTCAGCGTGCGGCCCTGCTCCTTGAGCACCGAGGCCAGCTCGGCGACCAGCAGGGCGGCGGTGACGCCGTCCTTGTCGCGGACGCCCTCGGGGTCCACGCAGTAGCCGAGCGCCTCCTCGTAGCCGTAGCGCAGGCCCTCGACCCGGGCGATCCACTTGAAGCCGGTCAGGGTCTCCTCGTGTCCGACGCCCGCCGCCTCCGCGATCCGGCCCAGGAGGCTGGAGGAGACGATGGACTCCGCGAAGACGCCCTGCGCGCCCTTGTGGACCAGGTGGGCCGCCAGCAGCGCGCCGACCTCGTCGCCGCGCAGCATCCGCCAGCCGCCGTTGTCCGGGACCGCCACCGCACAGCGGTCCGCGTCCGGGTCGTTGGCGATCACGATGTCGGGCTGGACCTCGGCGGCCTTCGCGAAGGCCAGGTCCATCGCGCCCGGCTCCTCCGGGTTCGGGAACGCCACGGTCGGGAAGGCCGGGTCGGGCTCGGCCTGCTCGGCGACGAGCACCGGTTCCGGGAAGCCGTGCCGGGCGAAGGCCGCCATCACGACGTCCTTGCCGACGCCGTGCATGGCCGTGTAGACGGTCCGCACGCCCCGGGGGGACCCCGGGGTCAGGACGGCGTCCGTGCGCGCCAGGTAGGCCTCCAGGACCTCGTCACCGAGCTCCTGCCAGCCCGCCTCGGGGCGCGGTACGTCGGCCAGCTTCGCGACCGCCGCGATCTGCGCCGCGATCTCGGTGTCGGCCGGGGAGACGATCTGCGAGCCGTCGCCGAGGTAGACCTTGTAGCCGTTGTCCCTGGGCGGGTTGTGGCTCGCGGTCACCTCGACGCCGGCGACGGCGCCGAGGTGCCTTATCGCGTACGCGAGGACGGGCGTCGGCAGGGGGCGGGGCAGGAGGGCCGCGCGCAGTCCGGCGCCGGTCATGACGGCCGCGGTGTCGCGGGCGAAGTCCGCCGACTTGTAGCGGGCGTCGTAACCGACGACCACCAGGCCGCCGTCGTGGCCCTGGGCCTTCAGGTGGGCCGCGAGCCCGGCCGCGGCCCGGATGACCACGGAGCGGTTCATCCGCATCGGGCCGGCGCCGATCTCACCGCGCAGTCCGGCGGTGCCGAACTGGAGGGTGCCCGAGAAACGGTCCGCGAGCTCCGCGGTGTCGCCCGCCCCGATGAGGGCGCGCAGTTCCGCCGCCGTCTCCGGGTCCGGGTCCTCGGCCAGCCAGGCCTGTGCCCGGGTGATCAGGTCGTCCTGTGCCTGTTCCTGCACTGCTTCCGCCTTACCTCTCGTACGTCGATCAGATGCGGGCGAGGACCTGCGTCAGCAGCGTGCCCATGCGGGCAGCCGAGTCGCGGCCGGCCTGGAGGACCTCTTCGTGGTTCAGCGGCTCGCCGGACAGGCCCGCCGCCAGGTTGGTGACCAGCGAGATGCCGAGCACCTCGGCGCCGGCCTCACGGGCGGCGATGGCCTCCAGCACGGTGGACATGCCGACCAGGTCGGCACCCATGACGCGGATCATGTTGATCTCGGCCGGGGTCTCGTAGTGCGGGCCGGGGAACTGCACGTAGACGCCCTCTTCGAGGGACGAGTCGATCTCCTTGCACATCGCGCGCAGGCGCGGCGAGTACAGGTCGGTGAGGTCGACGAAGTTCGCGCCGACGATCGGGGAGGTGGCCGTCAGGTTGAGGTGGTCGCTGATCAGGACGGGCTGGCCGGGCTTCATGCCCTCGCGCAGACCGCCGCAGCCGTTGGTCAGTACGACGGTCTTGCAACCGGCGGCGACGGCGGTGCGCACGCCGTGGGCGACGGCGGCGACGCCGCGGCCCTCGTAGTAGTGGGTCCGGCCGAGGAAGACCAGGGCGCGCTTGTCGCCGATCTTGTACGAGCGGATCTTGCCGCCGTGGCCCTCGACGGCGGCGGGCGGGAAGCCGGGCAGCTCGGTGACGAGGAACTCGGCCTCGGGGGCGCCGAGCGCCTCTGCGGCGGGGGCCCAGCCGGAGCCCATGACGAGGGCGACATCGTGGGTGTCCACGCCGGTCAGCTCACGCAGGCGGGCGGCTGCGGCGTCGGCGGCGGCGAAGGGGTCGGTAACAGATGCGTTCACGCGGACGAGCGTAACTCCTTCGGGCCTACGCGCGTAGATGGCACAGCTCACGGTGTTCGGATCGTTGCCTTGTCGTTTCCGCCGAATCGTCCCCGAGGGCGTGGCGGGGCCGGGCCCGCCCGCCTCCCGGGGCGGCGGGAGGCCGGGCGGGGCCGCAGGGGATCAGCAGGGGCGCTTGCGGATTTCCATCACGTAGTCGTGCGGAGCGCCCGCGGACTCGGCCGCGTCGGCGATCTCGCCCAGGTAGCGCGCCGAGGGCAGGCCGCCCTCGTAGCCGTTGAGGACGTACACCCAGGCCGCCTCCTCGCCGTCCAGCGTGTGCACGCGCACCCGCATGCGGCGGTAGATGTCGAGCCCGACACCCTCCCAGCGGTCCATCGAGTCCTCGTCCAGCGGCGCGATGTCGTACAGCGCGACGAAGACCTGGTGGCGCGGCGCTTCGACGATCGTGGCGAGAGCGCCCTCCCAGCCCATCTGCTCGCCGCCGAAGGTCAGCCGCCAGTCATTGATCCAGCCCGTGCCGCGCAGCGGCGAATGAGGTGCGCGGCGCGCCATCAGCCGCGGGTCGAGGTTGCCGGCGTACGCGGCGTAGAGCGACATGAGGTCGAGGGTACGGGAGGGGTGCCGGTGCACGCGTGCCCGGATGGCGGGACCGGGCGCGAAGCACCTTGAAGCGTGCGGGACAATGGAGCACGGAATGCATCCCCCGGGGAGACCCCCCGGAACACCGGCCGGGGCGGCAGCCGGCCGGGTAGACGTGAGGCGGACTTTTCGTGACCCGGATCGTGATCATCGGCGGCGGACCCGGCGGGTATGAGGCAGCCCTGGTGGGGGCCCAGCTCGGCGCGGAGGTGACCGTCGTCGACTGCGACGGTCTGGGCGGGGCATCGGTCCTGACCGACTGCGTACCCTCCAAGACTCTGATCGCGACCGCCGAGGTGATGACGACCTTCGACTCCTCGTACGAGGAGCTCGGCATCGTCGTCGCGGACGACACCCCGCACATCGAGCAGGCCGCGCGCGTCGTCGGCGTGGACCTCGGCAAGGTGAACCGGCGCGTCAAGCGCCTCGCGCTCGCCCAGTCGCACGACATCACCGCCTCCGTCACCCGGGCCGGCGCCCGCGTGGTGCGCGGCCGCGCCAAGCTCGGCGGGCCGCAGGGCATCGACGGCACCCGGGACGTCATCGTCACCGCCGCCGACGGGTCCGAGACGATCCTGACCGCGGACGCCGTGCTGATCGCGACCGGCGGCACCCCGCGCGAGATCCCCGACGCCATGCCCGACGGCGAGCGGATCCTGAACTGGACCCAGGTCTACGACCTCGACGAGCTCCCCGAGGAGCTCATCGTGGTCGGCTCCGGTGTGACCGGTGCCGAGTTCGCCGGCGCGTACCAGGCCCTCGGCTCCCGGGTGACCCTCGTGTCCTCCCGCGACCGGGTGCTGCCCGGCGAGGACCCGGACGCCGCCGCCGTGCTGGAGGACGTCTTCCGGCGCCGCGGCATGAACGTCGTCGGACGGTCCCGGGCCGAATCGGCCAAGCGGGTGGGCGACCGGGTCGAGGTCACCCTCTCCGACGGCCGCGTGCTGACCGGTACGCACTGCCTGATGGCGGTCGGCGCGATCCCGAACACGAAGAACATGAACCTGGAGGAGTCCGGGGTCCGGCTCAAGGACTCCGGTCACATCTGGACCGACAAGGTGTCGCGCACGTCCGCGCCCGGCGTGTACGCCGCCGGTGACGTCACGGGCGTCTTCGCGCTCGCGTCGGTCGCGGCGATGCAGGGCCGCATCGCGATGTACCACTTCCTCGGCGACGCGGTGGCCCCGCTGAACCTGAAGACCGTCTCCTCGAACGTCTTCACCGACCCCGAGATCGCCACCGTCGGCTACACCCAGGCGGACGTGGACGCCGGCAAGATCGACGCCCGCGTGGTGAAGCTCCCGCTGCTGCGCAACCCGCGCGCCAAGATGCAGGGCATCCGGGACGGCTTCGTGAAGCTGTTCTGCCGTCCGGGCACCGGGATCGTCGTCGGCGGTGTGGTCGTCTCCCCGCGTGCGAGCGAGCTGATCCACCCCATCTCGATCGCGGTCGACAACAATCTGACGGTCGAGCAGATCGCAAACGCGTTCACCGTGTACCCCTCGCTGTCGGGCTCGATCGCCGAGGTGGCCCGCCAGCTGCACACGCGGAAGACCACCGGGGAGGCGTGAGCCCGGCTAACCGCCGCACACCGTAAGGGGTTTGGGGCGGGGCGCGGATTCGTGGCGAGATGTTCACACAACTCTCGGACTGCGTATACCACTAGTCGCCCCGCCTTATGGACAACTTCGGTATTCCGGCGCAAAGAGCTGAAAGCAGACGGTCGTTGGGGTTACTGTCAGTTTCGTGTTCGCTGCAGAACGTCGCCAATTGATCCTCGAAATGGTGCGGGCCAACGGAGCGGTATCGCTCCGGGAGCTCGCCCGCGTCGTCCAGACCTCCGAAGTGACCGTACGGCGGGACGTGCGGGCACTGGAGGCAGAAGGACTCCTCGACCGCCGACACGGCGGTGCGGTCTTGCCGGGCGGTTTCACGCGGGAGTCCGGCTTTCCGCAAAAGTCCCATCTCGCGACGGCGGAAAAGACCGCCATTGCCGATGTCGCGGCCGGCCTCGTCGAAGAGGGCGAGGCCGTCGTCGTCGGCGCGGGCACCACGACCCAGGAGCTGGCCCGCCGGCTCGCCCGAGTGCCCGGACTGACCGTCGTCACCAACTCGCTGCTCGTCGCCCAGGCCCTGGCCCATGCGAACCGGGTGGAAGTGGTGATGACCGGCGGAACCCTGCGCGGGTCCAACTACGCCCTCGTGGGCAGCGGAGCCGAGCAGTCCCTCCAGGGGCTGCGCGTGTCCCGGGCCTTCCTGTCGGGCAGCGGTCTGACCGCCGAGCGCGGGCTGTCCACGTCCAACATGCTGTCCGCCAGCGTGGACCGGGCGCTGGTGCAGGCGGCGGCGGAGGTGGTGGTGCTGGCCGACCACACGAAGCTCGGTACCGACACCATGTTCCAGACCGTGCCGACCGACGTGATGACGCGGCTGGTGACGGACGAGCCGCCGCCGCACGACGACCGGGCGGGTACGGAGCTGCAGGCGCTGGCGGACCAGGGCGTGCAGATCACCGTGGCCGGCGGGGCGGTGGCCCCCGGCGGTGTGGACGGGATGCAGGGGCGGCGGCCGCGCCGCGAATCGCCGCTGCCGGTGCAGCGGCGGGGCGGGCCGACGGCCCAGCTGCGCAGCGCGCCCGGCGGAATGCTGGAGCAGCAGGCGGAGCGGGCCCGCGTGGCCGACATGCGCCGCCGCTAGGTCGTGTGCCGGGGCTCCGCCCCGGACCCCGCGCCTCGCACTCCCCCGGCTACCGCTGGGAGGTGC
>NZ_JBSGXU010000019.1:0-76267 GCF_053610205.1 Streptomyces sp. NPDC054932
ACCGAGGCCCGGTCGTACTTCTTCACCGCCTGCTCGGCGGCGGCCTGTACGTCGGCGTCCAGCGTCGTCCGGACCTTCTTCGTCTTTCCCTTGGCGAGGGTGAGCAGCGTCCGGTTCGGCGCGTCGGCGTCGGCCGGCTCGATCCAGGTCTCGACGCCGGGCTCGCCCGCGGCCCCGTCCGCGTACCGGGTACGCAGGGTGTCCAGCACGGGGGCCAGCGACGGGTACTTCTCGGCGGTCAGCTCCCGGCCCTCGCGGTCCACCGCCTGGATCGTCTTCGCCTCACCGGTCCGCAGGGTCGCGCCCTCGATCAGCTTCGGGTGCAGCACCGTCGGCCGCCAGTCCACCAGCGCCCGCCCACTGCTCTTGCCCCGCACCACGGTCAGCTCCGAGGCGTACGCCAGCTCCTTCTCGTGCCCCTTAAAACTGATGGTCGCCTTCACCGTGTACGGCACCGTGGCGCCGCTCGCCGCGCCCGGCGTGACCACGACGTTCTCCACGTGCCCGGTCTCCCGGAAGCCGCGCAGCGCCTCCCCGGCCGCCGCCGGGTCGTCGGTCAGCGTCCCCGCCGCGTCCGCGTCCCCGCGGGCCCACGCCGCCAGGAAGTCCCGCGATGTCCGCTCGACCTCCTTGGCAGTAGCCTCCCCGGACCCTGACGAGTTCAGCGGCGCGGCGTCCGCGCCACCGAGGCCCGCACCATCCGAGTCCCCGCCCAGCATCTCGTAGCCCGCGAACCCCACCCCGCCCGCCACCAGGACGAACACGCCGCCGACGAAGGCGGTCTTCACTCCGCTGCGCATGGTGCAGTCCCTCCCCAAGAGCCCCGTACGGACGACCAGGCGTACGAACGATGTTCACTTGAACATGTTCAAGATATAGATGCGTATGTACTCTACGGGGCCGTATGTCACCCCTGAGCCGCCAGAACCGATCGTTACCCGACCGGAACGCACACCGAATCGTGCCTTACGCGGACTCAAGCTGCGAAGCGACCGTCCGCGCACGTAGTCCCGCATCCGGCGGCGGGGTTCGACGCGGCCGAAGTGGTGCCCGATGGTGGTGAAGAGGTGGTCCAGGTTTCGGTCCCAGGCCTCGGCCTGATCGGTGATCATGACCCGAGGCTTCCCCGACCCGGGGTGTTCACGTCGTCGTGGGCACTCCTTCGAGGGGCTGGCGGGCAGAACCCGTCCGTCACAGCACTCTGCCCGCTACACCCCCACCGCCCGACGTTTCCCCAGGTCAAACCACGAAGTACTGCTGGAGTACTAGGGGGTGTCTCCGTGGTCGGCGTCGGTCCGGACGGCGATGCCGACGAGGTGGGGTGCGGCTGATCCGATCGGTCGGCTGCGGGCCGACCGCCCGGATTCCCCGGCACCGCAGATGCGCCCGGCTTCGGGCTGTCGAGGTCCGCTCGGCCTCAGCAGCGCGGTGCGAGGGAAGGTACCGTCCGGACTCCGTATTCACGGCGCAGCAGCGAAAGCGCGGCGAGATGGCCGGACATGCCGTGGACGCTCGGCCCTGGCGGGGTCGAGGCGGAGCACAGGTACAGACCCGGAACAGGGGTGCGGTAGGGATCGGCCTGGGCGACCGGGCGCAGAACGCTCTGGGTGAGCGTCATGGCGCCGGACGCAATGTCACCGCCCACGTAGTTCGGGTTGTATGCCTCGTATCCGGAGGCGGAGATGCCCTGGTGGGCGACGACGGTGTCGGTGAAGCCCGGGGCGTAGCGCTCGATGCGGGCGCGTACGATCTCGACCGGGTCGCGGGTGTCGCCGTTCGGGACGTGCGCGTAGGCCCATACCGGGCGCTTGCCGGGCAGGCCCCTTGTCGGATCGGCTGTCATGGGGTCGACCACCAGGACGAAGGGCTCATCGGTGGCGACGCCCTTTGATGTCAGGGTCTCCTGACGGAACATCTCACGCTGGGTTCCACCGAGGTGGACCGTCCCGGCCCGGCCGACCTCGGGGTCGGCCCATGGGATCGGGTCGGACACGAGGAAATCGACCTTGGCGGCGGCGGGGCCGTAGCGGAAGCGCGCGAGGCGGCGGGTGTAGCGGGCGGGCAGTCTGCTGCCGGCGATCTGCAGCAGGCCCTTCGGGCTGGTGTCGAGCAGGACCGCGTCGGCGTGCCCGAGTTCTTGGAGATCGGTGATGCGGCACCCGGTGTGGATCCTGCCGCCATGTGCCGTGATGTCGTCCGCCATGGCCTGGGCGATGCGGACGCTGCCGCCCCGTGGAATCGGCCATCCCGTGCCGTGTGCAAGGTGTCCCAGGAGCAGAGCCACCGCACCGGCGGCGAGACTGGGCAGTCTGCCGACGGCATGAGCGGCGACACCTGTGAGCAACGACCGTGCCCGCTCGGTCCGGAACACTCCTCCGGCGAGCGGACCGCCGTGTGCGAGGACTCTGGGCGCCAGCACGAGGGGGGCCCGGAGGTCGTGGGGGATTCGGCGCTGGCCGGAGAGGAGCATGTCGACGACACCCGTGCTGTGACCCAGCAGGGGCTCCATCGTCGCCTTCCAGCGGGCCCCGTCGGGGCCGAGATGCCGGCAGGTGGCATCCAGATCGCGAAACGCGAGGCCCGCACGGGTGCCGTCCAGGGGGTGGGCGTAGCTGATCTCGGGGTGCAGGAGCTCTACGCCGCGGGCGGCGAGGTCGAACTCGCGAAAGAACCGTGACGCCGCAGCCATCGGGTGGACGGCCGCGCAGATGTCGTGGAGTACATCGCTGTCGAAGAGGGGCTTGGAGCGCAGCCCTCCGCCGATGTCATCTGCGGCTTCGTACATCTCGACGCGCAGTCCGGCGCGGGCCAGGGTCACTGCGGCCGCCAGGCCGTTGGGCCCCGTTCCCACAACTGCGGCGTGGGTACGGCTCATGGATACCTCGAATTTCCTCAGAGCTCGGCGGCTACGACGAGCGAAAGCAACAACAGGAGAGCTCCTCCGTACCGGGCCGCCGGGAGAACGACTTCTCTCCCTGCTTGCCGATCGTGGCCCGGTGACGGACGGCGGCGGGCGCCCAGCAGGATGCCGGCGGACAGGAGGGCGCCTCCCAGCGCCCAGACAACGGGTGGAACTGACAGCCAGTCACCGGTACGACGTACGAGAGCGAGCAGGGCGACTCCGAAGACGGTGCTGATGCCGAGGTGGATGCCGTGGCTCCGCCTCGGGAATCTGCGCAGGGCCACGTAGAGAACGGGGCCGGCCGCTCCTGTGCTGCACAGCGCGGTCAGTGCTGTTCGAGTCGTGGCCAGTGCCGGGTCCGCGTCTGCGGTGAGACCCAGGAGGCGTTTCCCGATGGCCTGGACCGGGCGGTTCGTGTTGGAGAGAACGACAACGCCTTTGCGGCTGGACCGGTCGAAACCCATGTAAGAGGTGAATCCGCCGGACACTCCGTCGTGCCAGGTGATGTCCCGGCCCTGCGTCCGGGTGGTGTACCAGCCCAGTCCGATCTGCCCGGCCTTCCCGGCGTCGAACCGCGGCACCGCTGCTTCCGCACCGGGCGCCGTGCCGTTCAGCTGGGCCTGCAGCAGGCGCGCGAGGTCTTCGCTCGTCGACCAGACGTCCCCTGCCGGTGTGTAGCCCGAGGTCAGCCAGTGCTCCATGACAGCACCAGTGGATTTGTACCCTGTTGCACTGTTGGGCGGCACGGTGGTGCCGGAGTGCACCATCCGAGTGCCGCGCATGTCCAGAGGCGTGAGCACGTGCTCCTGCAAGAGCTGTTCATACGGCTTGTCCCGCACCCGGGCGGCCGTCTGGCCGGCGAGCGCCATGCCGAGGTTCGAGTACCGGAATCTTCCGGTGCCCGAGGAAACAGCGTTCTGTCCGGCTGTGAACACGTCCCCTTGGGTCATGCCGCGATAGGGGTCCTTGCCCAGGGTCTTGAGTTCTGCGCCCCGAAGGAAGGTGTCGAGATTCGCGGGCATCAGGTCGAGCCCGGCCCGGTGGCTTGCCAGGTCTCGGAGGGAGGCCGCTCCCAACGCCCTGTCACGGAAGCTCATATCGGGCAGCAGGTCCTGCAGGGGTACATCGAGGTTCAGACTTTGCCGGGAGGCCAGCTCGGCGAGAAGCATCCCCGTCATCGGCTTGCCGAGTGAGCCGGCTTCGAAGACGGTCGACTCGTCGACGCCGGGCCGCTCGGGGTTGCCCGATTCGCCCAGACCGGAGAAGCGAACCCGATCCCCGTCGATGAGGGCTACGGCGATCCCACGGTATCCGCGTACGTCGCCGGCCGCCGCGCGCACCTCGGCGGCGAGCGCGGCATCACCCGTCGTTGCGCCGCTGAGCGCCGGTGGGCGGGGCATGAGGAATATCCCGGAGCCCAGCGCCACCATGATCATGGCGGACGGCAGGAGAAGGCTGCGGAACCGGTATCGGGACCGCTGCGCCCACCTCCCACGAGCCGACCCCGGCAGCGTGCTCGTCTCAGCCGACATTGGCCGCAGGTTCAAGGCTTACGGGCCTGCCGAACAGCTGCCGCGCCCTTTCGGCGAGGTGGCGGTAGTGGTCATCTCCCATGATCAGCAGTTCCAGCGCGATCATAGTGAGGGAGAACGTCAGCAGACCGCTCATGAATACAGCGATCCCAAGGTGCAGGAACACGCCGAAGGTGACAGCGAGGGGTCGCAAGGAGCGCTTCAGCAGAAGGAACGAGAAGGCAATCTGGAAGAATACGGTCGCGTACGTCATGGCCACCACCAGGGTGGCATGCTCGTAAACGATGTGATTGACACCAGGCCAACCGAACTCCCCCACGCGGAGGATGTAATAGAGAGCGGTCCCGTTCTGCCAGCGTTCACCCTGGACCTTGTACATTCCGGAAACAAGGTAGATCGTACAGACCTGAAGGACGACTGCGAGCAGCCCTGCGTGATGGAGCAGTGATCCGATCCGGTATCGCATCGTTTCCCGGTCAGGCGTCACCTGCTTCCTGCGGCGCAGCGAGGCATCGATCGAGAAACGGGCACCGGAATCGACGAACACGAGGAAGAGGAGGACGATGACGGTCGCATTGTCGCCACCGTCCAGAAGCATCGGGTTCCTCTGCTGAAGCGACCACAGGAAGACATAGTGCAGCACTGTCATTGCCCGGGTCTTCCATCCCAGCATGAACAGCAGGGCAATCACTGCACCGAGATGGAAGGACATCTCGAACCATGCCTCGGACTTGCTGAGCGCATATACGGAGAGGACATCACTCTCCGGCGCGGTGAAGTTCTGCCAGGGCCACACTCCTTCCGGACCCCAGAGAAAGCTTCGCCGGAAGTAGTCCCGCAGATAGAACCAGAACCCGATGCCTCCCAGCGCGATTCTGGTGAGAGCCGCTCCGGTGAGCGCGCGCCGGCTGCCGCTGTAGCTCTCGAGGCGGGAGTACACCACCGCCTTGATGTCGGCGAGTGCGGTACTTGACCGGGCGTCGACGCGGAATTCCTTATTCGTCACTGTTCAACCTTAACCGGCCTCGCCCAAGGCAGGTCGTAGTAGGAAACCTTTCCCTTTGCGTCGCGTGAGTAGCGCTGCGAAAATCTGGGAAATTCGTTGGTAGCGATCCGCACCTGCACATATTCGAGATCGCGGCCCCACAGCTTGCCGGCCTCGGCGCTCGCGAATGACTGGGCGAACAGGATTGCCTGGTCACGGGCATCCTCTTCGTCCTGAGTGAGAGGGGGATCTTCCTTCCTGTTCTTTTCCTTCTCCTCATTGCCCGGCTCGCGGGCACCCTGATTCTTGATTCTCATCTTTTCGAGTTCAGGGTTGGGCCAGGATTCGAGCAGCTGCGGCAGACCCGCGCCCACGCGGAACTCCCTGGAGGGCCAGAAGCGCTCACCGTAGAGTTTCAGCAGATCCGGGGACGTCGCATCGACCCATTCCGTGGTGACGATCGACCCGTCCGGCTGACGCTTCTGGGCCCGCACGAGCACGCCCTTGTCCGTGTCCACGGGGTCCGGCGCAAACAGGTGCCAGTCCTGACCGAAGTGCGGCAGCATGTAGGCGTTGACTTCTTCGCCGTACTTCTCTTTGAGCGGATTGAACGGCATTTGATGCAGGGCTGTCATGCCGAAATGAAAGGCCAGTGCGAGGGGGATGGCAGCAGCGGCCGCCAGCAGCGCAGCTCTCCTGGGTCTGCTCCATTGCGCGATCGGCGCACTTTCGAGAGTTGACTCTTCCACCGTTTCGGTCGCCTCCAAGCGAGCCTGTGCGGCGGGCCCGCAGAGGGGCCCGCCGCACAGCGATGATCAAGCGGTTTTCGTGGGATTAGTCGAAAGCGCGAGACATGGCGGCCGCGCCGGTGTCGGCCTGAGTCGGAACACCGCCCCGTCGGAACATCTTCTCCTGAGCCCTCGGAGCGTGCCCGAACACCTTCTTCGCACCGTCATAGGCCAGGTTGCCCACAACGCCCGAAACAATTGCACGGCCGGCGGCGGCCCAGCTGCGGGCCTCGATGCGGCCATCGCCGACAACGTTGTCGGGCTGACTGCCGGCTTCCTGGAAGGCGACCGCGGTGGTTTCACCCGGGGCGGGTGCCGCGGACGCGTTGGTCGTTGCGACGGCCGTGGCGGCAATAGCCACCGCGAGACCCGTGACCACAATCTTGACTCGGTTCATTTCATTCCTCTATTCAGAGATGCACTTATGGCGGAAATGGACCGGAAATTTCCGGCCCGTAACCACAAGTTGATCATCACTTTACTTGGAAAAATCATCTTGGCAAGTTCTTGAAGTCGGCGACCAGTTGTTTGCGAATTCAAGAAGACAGGGGTGTGCCATAAGCCTTGATCTTCATTGGTCTGCGGGCAGCACAGAACTCCCCGGCCGAGCCGGGGTTGATTTCGCACGCTCAACGAAAATGATTGCCCTCGACACGCCGCGGCATCCGGTCGAGATATCCGGTTCCAGGCATGCACCAGAGCATGGAAAGCCCTCGCGACAGCGGAAGCAGAACTACGTCAATGCGGCGGCACAACGCCTGGTCGCCCGCCCCAGAAGGCCGAGCATGACACCTTCGCGCACAGCCGACCGTACGGAGTCGAGACCTGCTCAACCCGCGACGTGGACGGACCGGAAGCGGCACCCGCCATGGGCGAATACAGAAGGCCGGATCAGGAAGGGCCGGACACCGGTAAAACACCGGCCGGCTCCACAGGGGACGGCATCGAAAAAAGGGCGGTCATTCCCGTGGTGAAAAAATGTGCTGCACCCAGAGCGGTCAACTCTGAGCCTGAACCTGACACGAAACGCCCCCGCTAATGCTACAACCAGCAAAGATCAATGCTTCTCGGCCTGTGAGCCACCAAGGTTGATTTTTGCGGTGAACTTGCAAATCGGCACCCTCACCGGGGAGCCGACCAAGATCATACCCACAAGTAATGTCCACTCCAAACCAATCGGAATAGTAGAATCCGTAACGGAATTTAGGTTCGGAATCAACAATTCCGGTCGCCTCGGTCTTCTTTCCCTCTGACGTTCCGAGCGGGGGACGAAGCGTCGGTTCACTGGCGGGGGAGCTCGGACACGTCATGGGCCGGGCGCCGGGCTGGCTGCCGGGCCGGCCGGGTGACCCACCCGGGTCCGGCGGACCGCGCTGTGGCTATTCGGTCGGCGGGCGGCGCTTGCGGGCCATGCGGGCGGCCACGAACGTGCGCGGCAGGTGGCGGGCGGCCAGGGCGTAGGCGCGGTAGCGGCGGCCGGTGATGCTGACCGGGCGGCGCAGGGCGAGGTCCTTCAGCGCCTGCGCGACCACGGCCTCCGGCTCCAGCCAGACCGCGTCGCGCAGCGCGCTGACGTCCATCCCGGCGCGCTGCTGGAACTCGGTGCGGGTGAATCCGGGGACCACGGCCAGCACGCGGACCCCGTACGGGGCCATGTCCACCCGGAGGGACTCGCTGAACGCGGTGACCCACGCCTTGGCGGCCCCGTAGGTCCCGGTCGGCAGGAGGCCCGCCACCGAGGAGACGTTGAGGACCGCGCCCCGGCGGCGTGCGCGCAGGCCCGGCAGCACCGCGTGGGTGAGCCGGAGCGGGACCTTGACCAGCAGGTCGAGCATCCGCTCCTCGTCCTCGACCGGGCTGTACGGGAAGGGCGCGGGCAGCCCGAAGCCCGCGTTGTTGACCAGGATGTCCACGGGCCGGGCCGGATCGGCGAGCCGCTCGGCGACGGCTGCGCGGTCCGCCGCGTCCAGCAGGTCGGCGGGCAGTACCTCGGACGCGGCGCCGTACTCCCGGGCCAGCTCGGCGGCGACCTCGTCGAGGCGGTCCTTGTCGCGGGCGACGAGGACCAGGTCGCAGCCCTTGGCCGCGAAGCCCCGGGCGAAGGCCGCGCCCAGTCCGGCGCTGGCCCCGGTGATCAGTACGGTGGTCGCTGCGGTCGTCACGGCGGGTTCACTTCCTTGGGGTGGCGGGCGCGGAGTACGCCTGGGCGACGTCGACGAGGAACCGGGCCTCGTCCGCCAGGTCCCCGCCCTCCTGCGAGGTGTGGATCGCGGCGGGCAGTTCGAGCGCGGCCGCCTCGCCCGGCTGTCCGGGCGCTCCGTCGAGCTTCGCCTGCCGCGCCTCCTTCAGTACGCGGGCCAGTGCGGCGGCGGTGGCCCGCTGTTCGGGGACCCCGTGTCCGGCGACCTGGCCGCGGGCGTGTTCCAGGGCGCCCGGGGCGGCGTACTCCCCCAGGATCAGGATCGCGTCGCGCGTCTCGATGACCTTGCGGTAGACGAGCAGGTTGCGCGGGACCGGCGGCCACAGCAGCTCCACCAGCCGGCCGGCCCGCGGCTTGTTGAGGGCGACGTGCGGGACCGCCTCGACGAGGTCGCGCCACAGCGGCCACAGCCGCCAGGCGGTGGCGACGTCGGCGCAGGTGCGGCGGAGGGTGAACAGGGTGGGCACGAGGATCGCGGCGGCGCGCAGCAGGCCGTGCAGGTTCATCAGCAGCGGCAGGGCCGGCATCGCCCAGGTGCTGCCGAAGAGGGCCTTGAGGAGGTACGCCGTCCAGAACAGTCCGGCGAGGGCGGTGCCCAGGCCGAACAGCCGCAGCCCGGCGGCCAGGCCCCGGCTCTCGGTGCGGCGGCTGTAGCGCCAGCACAGGGCCACGCAGACGGTGTTGGCGGCCACGTGCGCGGAGATCAGCACCAGCCAGTACGCGAGGGAGGGCACCGGGTCGCCGACCGGGGGCATGGTGTGCGTGCCGTGGCCGGGCGCGGCCGCGTCCAGGGCCAGGAGGGCGGTGAGCCAGGCCGCGGTGGCGGTGCCGGCTGCGAGTTGGAGCCGGCGGCCGCGGGTGGTGGCGGCCACGAAGTAGAGGACGGCGCCCGCCGACAGCACCCCGATGAGGTTGCGGACGAGGCCGATGGTGTGGGCGTAGCCGGGGCCGCGCTCCATCGCGTACGAGACGACGTCGGGGAGGTTGAGCGTCATCGCGGCGGCGGCGGTGGCGACGGCCAGCCACAGGCCGCGCTGCTGGGGGGAGCGCAGGGCTCCGGGGGCCCGGAGCAGGACGGCGGTCCACAGGCACACCACGCTGGGGACGGCGAGCCAGTTGCCGAAGGCGGTGAGGTCAGCTGCCATCGTTGCCCCGCTCGTACCCCATGGCGGACTCCAGCCGGGCCAGGGTGCCGCGGTCGCTGCACGCGGACCGCGGGCCGGCGTTCGCCGTGCGGATGCGGATCATGCTGGCGAGCATCTCCGCCTCCTGCTCCTGGCGGGTGGTGTAGTTGGTGCGCCCGAGCACGACGGGGGCGTTGCCGTCGTGCTCCTCGCCCTCCAGGGAGTGGTGGCCGAAGAGGATGTGGCCGAGCTCGTGGAGGACGATGTGCTCCCGGTGCAGCGGGGTGGTCTGTGCCTCGTAGAAGACGTAGTCGACGCTGGCCGTGCCCACCCACAAGCCGCAGACTCCGGACTCGGCCGCTTCCTTGGGGAGCGGGTGGAGCCGGATGGGGCGGCCGCGCCGCTCGGCTATCCGCCCGCACAGGGCGTCGAGGGAGAAGGGGTGGGTCAGATCCAGATGGCCGAGAATCTGCTCGCACCTTTTGCGAATGCTGAGTTGCCGGTGGGGCATGTGATCCCTCTTCGGACCCTTTCCGGGGCAACGGCGGTAGGCGTGTGTGGGCATGGGCATGACGTCCTGTGCCTTCGAGGCGGCCTCGGGGAATGCGGTCCTGAGGGGAAAACGCGGAAGCCCGTCCGCCGGGTGACGAACGGGCGTTCCACCATGCCTACAGATCTTGTACGGGAGTTGGCAAGGCAAGTCCCCAGGTGGGGAACCGATTCGGCCATCCCGTACGAAGATGCGCACGCGCCGGGTGGCTGCAACACACCCTTGACGGCTCCTACCTCTTGCGGCGCTCCTCGGGGGCGGTGAGACCCGCGCGGCGCAGGGCGTCGGCCATCGCGCTGTTTGCGGGGGCGGGGGCGCTGCCGCCGCCCTGCCGCCGGCCCTGACCGCCCTGGCCGCCCTGACCCCTCTCGCCCCGGCCCTGACCCTGGCCGCCCTCCCGGCCGCCGGCCCCGCCGCGCTGCTGCGGAGGACGGCCACCGCCACCACCGCCGCCCCGCCGGTCCTCGCGCTGCCTGGGGGCGCCCGCGCCGCGCTCGGCCCCGGCCTCGTCCTCCAGCCGCAGGGTCAGCGAGATCCGCTTGCGCGGGATGTCCACGTCCATGACCTTCACGCGGACGATGTCGCCCGGCTTGACCACGTCCCGCGGGTCCTTGACGAAGTTCTTCGACAGCGCCGAGACGTGCGCCAGCCCGTCCTGGTGGACGCCGATGTCGATGAAGGCGCCGAAGGCGGCCACGTTGGTGACCACTCCCTCCAGGATCATCCCGGGGGTCAGGTCGCCGATCTTCTCCACGCCCTCCTTGAAGGTGGCCGTCTTGAAGGCGGGTCGCGGGTCGCGGCCCGGCTTCTCCAGCTCGCGCAGGATGTCCGTGACGGTGGGCAGGCCGAATGCCTCCGTGACGAACTGCTCGGGCCGCAGGGAGCGCAGGACGCCGGTGTTGCCGATCAGGGCCGCCACCTCGCCGCCCGCGGTCTTCCCCATCGCGCGGACGACCGGGTACGCCTCGGGGTGGACGGCGGAGGAGTCCAGCGGGTCCTCCCCGCCGCGGATCCGCAGGAAGCCCGCGCACTGCTCGTACGCCTTCGGGCCGAGCCGGGCCACGTCCTTGAGCCCCTTGCGGCTGCGGAAGGGGCCGTTGGCGTCGCGGTGGGCCACGATGTTCTCGGCGAGGCCGCCGCTGATGCCCGACACCCGTGAAAGCAGCGGCGCGGAGGCGGTGTTGACGTCCACGCCGACACCGTTCACACAGTCCTCGACCACCGCGTCGAGCGAGCGCGAGAGCTTCACCTCGGAGAGGTCGTGCTGGTACTGGCCGACGCCGATCGACTTCGGGTCGATCTTGACCAGCTCGGCGAGCGGGTCCTGCAGGCGGCGGGCGATGGAGACCGCGCCGCGCAGCGACACGTCCATGCCCGGCAGTTCCTGCGAGGCGAAGGCGGAGGCCGAGTAGACCGAGGCGCCCGCCTCCGAGACCATCACCTTGGTGAGGTTCAGCTCGGGGTGGCGCGTGATGAGGTCCCCGGCCAGCTTGTCGGTCTCGCGGGAGGCCGTGCCGTTGCCGATGGCGACCAGCTCGACGGCGTGCTCCTTCGCGAGGCGGGCGAGCTTGGCGAGGGACTCGTCCCACTTGTTGGCGGGCACGTGCGGGTAGATCACGTCCGTGGCCACGACCTTGCCGGTCGCGTCCACGACGGCGACCTTCACGCCGGTACGGAAGCCCGGGTCCAGGCCGAGGGTCGCCCGGGTGCCGGCGGGAGCCGCGAGCAGCAGGTCGCGCAGGTTCGACGCGAAGACCCGTACGGCCTCGTCCTCGGCGGCCTGCCGCAGCCGCGTCCGCAGGTCGATGCCGAGGTGCACCTGGATCTTCGTGCGCCAGGCCCACCGGACCGTGTCGGCCAGCCACTTGTCGCCCGGGCGGCCGCGATCGTTCACCCCGAAGCGGCGGGCGATCATGCCCTCGTACGTGGACGGCCCGGGGACCGCAGCGTCTTCGGGGGCCTCCGGCTCCAGGGCGAGGTCGAGGACGTCCTCCTTCTCGCCGCGCAGCATGGCGAGGATCCGGTGCGAGGGCAGCGCGGTGAACGGCTCGGCGAAGTCGAAGTAGTCGGCGAACTTGGCGCCCGCCTCCTCCTTGCCCTCACGGACCTTCGCCGCGAGCCGGCCGCGGCCCCACATGCGCTCGCGCAGCTCACCGATCAGGTCGGCGTCCTCGCCGAACCGCTCGGTGAGGATGGACCGGGCGCCCTCCAGGGCCGCGGCCGGGTCGGCGACGCCCTTGTCGGCGTCGACGAACGCGGCCGCCGCGGCGGCCGGTTCCACCGACGGATCGGCCAGCAGGCCCTCGGCGAGCGGCTCCAGGCCGGCCTCGCGCGCGATCTGCGCCTTGGTGCGCCGCTTGGGCTTGAAGGGCAGGTAGATGTCCTCCAGCCGGGCCTTGGTGTCGGCCGCGGCGATCGACGCCGCCAGCTCGTCGGTGAGCTTGCCCTGCTCCCGTACGGAGTCCAGGACCGCCGCGCGGCGGTCCTCCAGCTCGCGCAGATACCGCAGCCGCTCCTCGAGGGTGCGCAGCTGGGCGTCGTCGAGCATCTCGGTCGCTTCCTTGCGGTAGCGCGCGATGAACGGCACGGTGGAGCCGCCGTCGAGCAGCTCGACGGCGGACTTGACCTGCCGCTCCCGTACGCCGAGCTCCTCGGCGATCCTGCCTTCGATGGACGTCGTCACGATCGGGTCCCGCCTGCCTTCGTTTGCACTGGAAGGCTGCCAATTGTGGCAGGTGGCGGTGGCGGACGGCGGGAACCCTGCCCGTTGCCCCCGGTCAGGCCCGGCCGAAGAGGTCGCGCGGGAACGCCCCGGCGCCGATCGCCCTGGTGACGAAGCCGCTGCCGAGTTCCGCGAGGCGGGCCAGTCCCTGCTCGCCCAGGTGCTCGTACGGGGCCGCGTCGAGGCGGTCGGTCTCGGCCTCCAGGCGCTCGCGCACGGCCCTGCCGTCGTCGGTGAGCCCGCCGGCGCCGTCCAGGACGCCGCGCTCGCGCAGCCGGTCGGTCGCGGCGTCCAGGTCGGACTGCTTCCAGCCGCGGATCGCCTTGATCCACTTCGCGGTCATGCCGCGGCCGGTGGCGGTGTGGCTGATCAGGGCCTCCACCGGGTCCAGCTCCGCGAACAGCAGGGCGGCGAGGTGGCCGTCGCCGCGGTGCTCGCGCAGCAGGGTGGTGGCGTGCCACAGGCGCAGGTGCGGCGCTTGCGGTACGGGCAGGTCGGCGTGGGCGGCATAGAGCGTGCGGGCGTGCCGGGTGCAGCCCTCGGTGGCGCGCATGGCCAGGTCGGCGGCCTCGGCGATCTCGGCCGATGCGATGACCTCGGGGCCCAGGAGGCGGCGCAGCGTGCTGTCGGCGGCCCGCAGCCGGGCGGCGAGGGCCTGCTCGGGCGTGGCGGTCTCCCACACGGCCGGCAGGTGCCGGGCGATCAGGTCGTGGCGGTAGTTGTAGAACGTGGCGGTCACCGTGCCGGGGCCGACGGCGCCCATGGCGGCGGCGCGGCTCGCGAGGTTGACGGCGACCGGGTCCTTGATCCCGAGGGTGGCGAACTCCTCGCCGAGATCCGGCGAGAAGTAGATCGTCGCGTGCAGCGGGTTGATCGCCGCGTGCCAGCAGCGACGGGCGGCGAGCCGGGGAAGGGTCATGCCCGGCAGGCTACCGACTGCTTGGTATGCCGGGTAGGGCCGCGTTCAGTGGTGCGGGTCTCACCGTCAGGGCCAGGCCGTCGGGACACGGCCGAAGGCCGACCAGGCCCCGGAGAGCCGGGCGACCAGCTCCGTCAGCCTCGGCTCGGGCAGGGTGAAGGGGAGCCGGACGTACGCGTCGTGCGCGCCCGACGGGTCGGTCGCCGAGCCCGGGATCAGCTCGACCCCGTGCCGGAGCGCGACCTGGGCGAAGACCGCGGCCCGTGTTCCGGAGGGCAGCCGGATCCACAACGCCGCCCCGCCCGCCGGGCGTTGCCAGGTCCAGCCGGGCAGCTCGCGGGACAGCGCGGCCTCCAGACCCGCGAGCCGGGCCCGCAGCACCTGCGCCCGCCCGGCCCGCAGGGTGTCCACCCGCGGCAGCAGCCGCACCGCCAGGGCCTGGTCCAGCAGCGGGCTGCCCAGATCGGCCCGGGTCTTGAGCCGGGCCAGCCGCTCCACCACCGGGCCCGGGCCGCGCAGCCAGCCGATCCGCAGCCCGCCCCACACCGACTTGGCCAGGGAGCCGATGCTCAGCACCTCGGCGCCCGCCGGGGCGTAGGCGGCCACCGGGCCCGGTTCCGGCCCGGCCCACAGCCGGGTGTCGTAGGCCAGGTCCTCCACCAGCGGGACGCCCGCCCGCGCGGCGAGTTCCGCGATCCGCTCCCGGCGGCCGGCGGACATCAGGATCCCGGTCGGATTGTGGAAGGTCGGCGTGACATGGGCCAGCGCCGCCGCGGGCAGGGCGGCGCGGAAGCCGCGCACCTGCACCCCGTCCCCGTCCAGCGGGACCCTGCGCGGCCGCGCCCCGGCGGCCAGCAGGGCGTCCAGACAGCCCGGCCAGCTCGGTGTCTCCACGACCACCGCCGAGCCGCGCCGCACGTACAACTGGGCCACCAGCGCCAGGGCCTGCGTGGCCCCGGTGGTGATGAGGATCTGCCCGGGCCGCGTCGGCAGCCCCCCGGCGGCGTAGCGGGCGGCGACGGCCGCCCGCAGCTCCGGGAGTCCGCCGGGGTGGTAGCCGGTCTCCGCCAGCAGCGGATCCAGGCCGTCGGCCAGCAGCGCGGCGAGGGCCTCCCGTACCTCGGGGGCCGCTCCCTCCGCCGCGACCGACAGGGAGATCACCTCGTCCGGGCCGTCGACCAGCCGCTGCACGAGGGCCGAGGAGGTTCCGCCCCGGACCCGGCCGTCCGCGGGCCTCAGCGCGCCGCCCGGCAGCCGTGCGACCCGGGTCCCGCTGCCCTGCCGGCTCTCCACCGTGCCCGAGCCGCGCAGTTCGTCGTAGGCGGCGACCACCGTGGCCCGGCTGACGCCCAGCGCCGCGGCGAGGGTCCGCTCGGCGGGCAGCCGGTCGCCGGGGGCGAGGTCGCCCGTACGGACGGCGCTGCGCAGGGCGCCGGCGAGGCGCCGATACAGCGGTCCGGGACCGGTCGTCCAGCTGCCGACCACCTCGTCCAGCTCGGCCGGTGACCACGTGCGCGGCGCGGAACGGTCCACTTCCCCCTCCATTGGCCCGGGGCCCTTCCACCGGCCCCGACCAGGCTAAGGGCTGCCGTCGCGGGACCGTCCGGTCCGCGGTCCGCGATCCGGATCCGCGGTCCCCGATCCGTGACGGCGCTCCTTCGACGACGGGACTCCCGCGCATGCCCCTCAGCACCCTCCTCGCCTTCGTCGCCGCCGCGTCGGCGCTCATCCTGGTCCCCGGCCCGAACATGGTCCTGATCGTCACGCGCGCCGCCGACCGGGGCCGGCGGGCGGGGCTGGCCACCGCCGCGGGGGTGGAGAGCGCCACCGTGGTGCACATAGCCGTCGCCGTGTCCGGGGGTGCGGAGCTGGTGGCGCGTTCCCCGGCCGCGTACCTGGTCCTCACCCACGCGGGCGCGGCCTATTTGGTGTTCCTCGGCGTACGGGCCCTGCGCGCCGGGCCGTTCCTCCCCGGCGCCGGGGAGGCGGCGCCCGGGCGGTGGGGCCGCGCCTACCTCGACGGCGCGCTGGCCAACCTGCTCAACCCCAAGGTGACCCTCTTCTTCCTGGCCTTCCTCCCGCAGTTCGTCCGGCCCGATTCGGCCGATCCGCACGCCCGGATGTGGCTGCTGGGCATGGTGTTCCTCGCCCTCGGAGCCCTCCTCGACATCGGCTACGCCTGCGCCGGCGGGGCCCTCAGCCGGTGGCTGCGCCGCAGGCCACGGGCTCTGGCCCGGCAGCACTGGGTCGTCGGCGGGGTCTATCTGACGCTCGGTGCCCTCGGCGCCGCCGCCGCGCTGCCCATCGGCCCGTGACGGCCGAATGGCGATCGTGTGACAGCAGGGGCCATGGACATGACCTGAGCGGTCAAGGGTGAATACGGTCGAACGACAAGGCCTTGGACCACTCTGTGAACCGATCTGTCTCCCCTACCACTTGGAGCCATTCGTGCACCGCAAAGTCATCGCCCCGAGCGTGCTCGCCGCTTCCCTCCTGCTGGTGATCCCGGCATCGGCGGCGGGTTCCGGTTCGGGCGCCCCGGGTATCGGCGATCCCTACTACCCGGCCAGCGGCAACGGCGGATACGACGTGTCGCACTACGACCTGCGCCTGCAGTACCAGCCGAAGACGGACCTGCTCGAAGGCACGGCCACCCTGCTGGCCACCGCGAAGCAGGACCTGTCCCGCTTCAACCTGGACTTCGGACTCCAGGTCAGCGAGATCCGGGTCAACGGGGTCAAGGCGAAGTTCGCCACGTCCGGCTCCCACGAACTGGAGGTCACCCCGGCGAAGCCGCTGGCGCGCAACACCCCGCTGTCCGTCGTCGTCAAGTACGCGGGGAAGCCCTCCGAGCTGAAGGTCGACGGCTGGACGGCCTGGCAGCGCACGCCCGACGGCGGGGTGGCGGCCCAGGAGCCGGACTCCGCGGTCTGGTGGTTCCCCAGCAACGACCACCCGCTGGACAAGGCCACCTTCGACGTCTCGGTCAACGTGCCCGACGGCACCCAGGCGATCAGCAACGGCGTGCTCCAGTCCCAGACCTCGCGGCTCGGCTGGACCCGCTACAACTGGCGCTCCAACAAGCCGCAGGCCACCTACCTGGCCACCCTCGCCGTCGGCAAGTTCGACATCACCACCGACAAGACGGCGAGCGGGCTGCCGATCCTCAACGCCTACAGCAAGGACCTCGGCGACAACGCGGGCGCGGCCCGCGCGAGCGTGGAGCGGACCGGCGAGGTCGCCGAGTGGCTGGAGGGGGTCTTCGGGCCGTACCCCTTCAACGCGCTGGGCGGCTACGTGCCCAACGTGAGCGCCGGCTTCGCCCTGGAGACCCAGACGCGGCCGTTCTACGGGCCGCGCCAGTTCCAGAACGGCGCCAACGTCTCGGTGGTCGTGCACGAGCTGGCGCACCAGTGGTACGGCGACAGCGTGTCCGTCGAGGGCTGGAAGGACATCTGGATCAACGAGGGCTTCGCCCGCTACAGCCAGTGGCTGTGGTCGGAGAAGGAGGGCGAGGGCACGGCGCAGGAGCTCGCCGACTGGGCGTACGCCCTGCGCCCGGCCGAGGACGCGTTCTGGCAGGTCAAGCCGGGTGACCCGGGTCCGGAGAACCAGTTCCACGGGGCCGTCTACGACCGTGGTGGCATCGCCCTGCAGGCGCTGCGCAACGAGATCGGCGACGAGAAGTTCTTCGAGATCCTCAAGGGATGGCCGACCGAGCGGGCCTACGGCAACGCCAAGGTCGGGGACTTCGTCCGGTACGCCGAGAAGGTCTCGAAGAAGCCCCTCGCGCAGCTCTTCGAGACCTGGCTCTACACCCCGGGCAAGCCGGAGGCCTCGGCCCTCAATCCGTCGGCGGCCAAGCCCACGGCCCGCTCGTCGCAGCAGTCCGCCCCGGCGAAGCCCGCCGCTGAGCCGAAGTCCTGGAAGAAGATCGCGGCGACCAACACGATCCACGACACCGAGCACGGCTCCGGGCCCGGCCACCGGCACTGAGTCCGCACCGCACGCGGCCCCCGCATCCGGCGGGGGCCGCGTGCGCACCGGGGGCCGTCAGCGGCGGCCCGCATGCCACGCGGCCCGCGCCCGGTGGGCGATCGGCAGGTACCGCAGCCGCTCGGGCAGCAGCGGTACGAGGAGCCGTACGGCCGTGCTGAACCGCCGGAGCGTGCGCTCCTGGGCCGGACTCCACTCCAGCCCGATCGCGGCGCGGGCCTCGGGCGGCATGTAGCCGACGGTGACGAAGGCCCGCAAGCGCAGGAACGCCGCGCGCAGCACCGGCCAGGTGAGCCGCAGCAGCAGGCGCGCGGCGGGCGAGCCGGCCTCCGGCCGGGGCAGCTTCACCTCGGTGGAGATCAGCTCGCGGGCGACCGCGGTGGGCTCGATCTCCTCGGCCAGCATCCGGCCCCAGTACGTCCAGTACTCCTCGATGCTCTGCGGCATGTCCCGGTCGCGCAGGCCCAGGATCCGGCCCACCTGGAGCCACTCCCGGTAGAGCTGCTGCTCCTGGGCGGGGGTGAAGCGGCGCAGCAGGTAGCGCCCGGCGTACAGGTAGACCGGGAAGCCGGTGGCGTGCACCCAGGCGTAGCAGGCGGGGTCGAGGGAGTGGTAGCGGCGGCCGCGGGTGTCGGTGCCCTGGATGTCCTTGTGCAGGCGGCGTACCCGGCGGCCCTCCTCGGCGGCCTCCTCGCCGCCGTACACCCAAAGCTGGACCGAGCGCAGGGAGCGCTCGCCGCGGCCCCAGGGGTCGGTGCGGAAGACGGAGTACTCGTCGACACCGGCCGCGATCGCGGGGTGCGCGACCTGCATGGTGAAGGCGGCGGGCAGCATCAGCAGGGCCCGGACGTCGCCGGCGATCGTCCACAGCACTCCGCCGGGCGGGGGCGGCTCGGGGTCGGTGCGGCGCTCGGCCGCAGGTCCGGCGGGGTGTGCGGAGTCCGTCTTCGTCATATGCCAAGTATGCGAGCACCGGACGGCCGTCTCACGGACAGAAAGTCTCTGCACAGGTGTTACCCAGAGGTAACTGCTGCTGCTTGTATGACGGCGTCGATCTTCCCCCGCAGGAATGACGGAGACCTTCATGCTGCTTTCCACGCCCCGCTCGCGCCGCGCCGCCGCCACGGCCGTCGCCGCGGTCGCCGCAGGCGCGCTGGCCGCCACCACCGCGCCCGCCGCCACGGCCGCGGAGACCGCCGCCGCTCCGCGGCTCAGCGTCCTGTCGTACAACGTGTTCCTGATGAGCAAGAACCTGTACCCGAACTGGGGCCAGGACCACCGGGCCGCCGAGATCCCCAAGACCTCCTTCTACAAGGGCCACGACGTGGTCGTGCTCCAGGAGGCCTTCGACAACGGCTCCTCGGACGCGCTGAAGGCGAACTCCGCCGCGCAGTACCCGTACCAGACCCCGGTCGTGGGCCGCAGCAAGAGCGGCTGGGACGCCACGGGCGGCGCGTACTCCGCCACCACCCCGGAGGACGGCGGCGTCACGATCCTCAGCAAGTGGCCGATCGTCCGCAAGGAGCAGGTCGTCTACAAGGACGCCTGCGGCGCCGACTGGTGGTCCAACAAGGGCTTCGCCTACGTGGTCCTGAACGTGAACGGCACCAAGGTGCACGTGGTCGGCACGCACGCGCAGTCCACCGACCCCGGCTGCGCCGCGGGCGAGGCCGCGGAGATGCGGGCCCGTCAGTTCCGGGCCGTCGACGCCTTCCTGGACGGGAAGAACATCCCGGCGAACGAGCAGGTCATCGTGGCGGGCGACCTCAACGTCGACTCGCGCACCCCCGAGTACGCGAGCTTGCTCGCCAACGCCGACCTCGCCGACTCGGACACGCGTACGGGTCACCCGTACTCCTTCGACACCGCGCTGAACTCGATAGCGAACTACCGCTACCCGACCGACCCCCGCGAGGACCTGGACTACGTCCTCTACCGCAAGGGCAACGCCCGCCCGGCGGGCTGGGAGAACAACGTGGTCAAGGAGCAGTCGGCGCCCTGGACGGTCTCCAGCTGGGGCACCTCCTACACCTACACCAACCTCAGCGACCACTACCCGCTGATCGGCCGCTGAGCCCTCCCGCCGCGCCCCCTTCCGGCCCTCCGTGGCCGGGACGGGGCGCTTTTGCGCGTCCCGGGGCCGCCTACCGGCCGAGCTCGTCGACCGCGTCCAGCGCCACGCCCCACGGGTACGGCCGCTTCTCGCCGGGGGCGTTCGGCTCGAACCCGCCCGGCCCGTACAGCACTGCCACACCCATCTCGCGCAGCTCCTGCAGCGATCGGGCCAGGGCCCGGTGTCGGGCGTAGGCCGAGTTCACGCACGGCATCACAGCCATGGGGATCTCCTTGCCGATGCCCTCGGCGACAACGCCGACGACGAATCGGTCCGTGAGGCCGAGCGCCCACGCGTTCACGGTGTTGAAGGTGGCTGGGGCGACGAGGATCGCGTCCGCCTTCGGCCACACGTCGGGGTCTCCGGGTCTTTTGTAGCGGCTCCGGACCGGGTGCCCGGTGAGCGCTGCCAGCCCCGGCAGGCTGTCCGTCAGCCAGTCGGCGGCCGTCGGTGTCAGGCCGAGGCACACGTCCCAGCCGCGGCGCTGAGCTTCCTCCACCACCCCGGCGATCTCGAAGACGGGTGGGGCGGCCGAGCAGAGCAGGTACAGGGTCCTCGTCGTCATGGCGCCCGAGCCTATGCAATCGCCCCCGATCCGTGTGGAGTCGGAGGCGAAGGCGGACCTGGCGCACGGTGCGCGGGTACGGTCCATGATGACGAGTCGTGGACGGAGAGCGAGTATGCCCGCACCTGACGATGACCGCATCGGATCCCGGATTCGGGAGCAGCGGCGCCTTGCCCGCCTGACGCAGCGCGAGTTGGCCGACCGGATCCCGTACAGCCTCAGCCTCCTGAGCCAGGTCGAGTGCGGGGCGCGCCCTGCCACCCCGGGTTTCGTGGCGGCCGTGGCGCACGCGCTGCGGGTGGACTCGTCCAAGCTGACACTACCCCCCGCTGTGACCGCACTTCCTGCCGATCGACTGCTCACGTTGGTCGCCCCGATCCGGGAAGCCCTCGACCGGTACGACCTCGGGCCGAACCCGGGCCTGGCCTGTGTCCGGCCGGTGCCGGAGCTGATTGCCGAGGCGGACACCCTGTGTCAGCAGGTGCGGGCCACGCATCTTCGCGCAGCAGGGAAGGCACTGCCGCGCCTGATCCTGGAGCTGACGCACACCGTCTGCACGGCGCCGACCACACCGGCGTGGCAGGCCCTCGCATCGGCGTACCGGACCGCGCACGACGTGGCGTTGAAGCTCGATCACCCGGATCTCGCACGCGTCGCCCTGGACCGGATGGGCTGGGCCGCAGGCCACGCTTCGGACCCGTGCCTGGAGGCCGTGCAGCGGTACAAGCGGGCGACGCTGTGGCGGTGTGCCACGTCCGCTCCGCTGATCACGTCGGGGCAGGCCCTGCTCGCCGGCGAGATGAGCCGCGAGGCACTTGCCGTGACCGGGCAACTTCACCTCGGGCTGGCCACGGTGGCCGCGAAGGACGAGGACCGGGCCGCCGTGGAAACGCATCTTGCCGCCGCCCGGGAGCTCGCGGATCGCGTCGGTGGAGAGGCGGGCGACGTGCACTGGCTGAGTTTCGGGCGGGCCAACGTCCGGCTGCACGAGCTCGGTACGTCGATCGTGCTGCGCGATTTCGACGAGGCCCTCGGCCGGGCCCGCGCACTGAAACTGCCGGCGTCGACGCTGACGTCGCGGCGGGCACGGTATCTCGTGGACCGGGCGCTGGTGGAGATGGAGGCGGGCTCGGCGAAGACGTCGCTGGCGTACCTGGCGGAGGCCAGGAAGGTGGCTCCGGAGCAGACGCGGCATCTTCCGGGCACCCGGACCACGATTCGGGGGCTGGTGCACATGTCGCGACGGGCTCCTGACGGGCTGGGCGGGATGGCTCGCTGGATCGGGGCGTAGCACTCACAAATCTGTGAGCAATCCTCCTCCGCCGCCGCGTCAGGCTGGTGTCACCACCCGCTGACGACGATTGGGAGCACCCCGTGACGAGCCCCACCCCGCGCGGCGTATGGAGCCTCGACACCCCGGACGGTCCGGGTGTCGGCTTCGCCGCGGTGCACCATCCCAGTTCCGATCTTCTCGACCGTGCGCAGGTCGGCTGGGAGCGCTTCAACAGCGCCGCGAGCGAGGAATCGCCCGATGACTGAGGTGTACGAGTATCAGCCGCACGGGCTGCTCCGTAAGCGAGTTCGGGACATCGCGTCCGGCGTGGAGGGCGAGCTCATGGCCGTCATCGCCGAGGGCGTCGTGGACATCGCGTACATCCGGAAGTCGGACGGCCGCGAGTTCACCACCGCCGCCGCCAACGTTCAGGCAGCCGGCCAGTGAGCGGGCTCGGGCGTCGGACCCCGTCGACACGGACAGCCAGGATGTGACCGCTCATGTCCTCGCCCGCGTCGCAGCGGTGTTCAGGACGCGGCCCGGGCGGGGTTTCGTCATCGCGCGCTGAGCGCCGGCCCCACCGTCTCCGCGAGGACGCCGCGGCCCCCGGTGGGGTGAGCGCCGCCCACCCCACCGGGGCCCTTCGGGTCACGCCGTCTCGTGCGGCTCCTCGTACAGGCCCTCGATCAGGGCGCCGTACTTGTCACGGACCACCCGGCGGCGGAGCTTGAGCGAGGGGGTGAGTTCCCCGGTCTCGGGGCCCCACTCCTCGGTCAGCAGCCGGTAGCGCTTGATCTGCTCCGTCCGGTTGAGCCGGGCGTTGGCCGCCTCCACCGCGCGGGCGATCTCCTCCCGGACGGCGGGGTGCGCGGCGAGCTCGGCCGGGGAGGCGGCCTCGATGCCGCGGGCCGCGGCCCAGACCGGGGCCAGCTCCGGGTCGAGGACCAGCAGGGCCACGAGGTAGGAGCGGCCGTCGCCGTGCACCAGGGCCTGGCCGATGAGCGGGTGCTCCTTGACCGTGTTCTCCACCAGGGCCGGCGAGACGTTCTTGCCGTTCGAGGTGATGATCAGTTCCTTCTTGCGGTCGGTCAGCCAGAGGTACCCGTCCTCGTCGAGCCGGCCGATGTCCCCCGTCGGGAACCAGCCCCCGTCGTCGCTCGCGCTCTCCAGCGAGCCGTCCGGCCGCAGATAGCCGCCGAAGACGGTCTCCCCACGGGTGAGGATCTCCCCGTCCTCGGCCAGCCTCAGCTCCAGCCCCTCGATCGCCCGGCCCACCGAGCCGAGCCGGAAGCCGTCCGGGCTGTTGACCGTGCACACGCCCGAGGTCTCGGTGAGCCCCCAGGCGTCCATGATGGTGATGCCCCAGCCGGCCCAGAAGCGGACCACGTCGATCGGCATCGGTGCGGTGGCGCTGGCCGTCCACGCCAGCCGGTCCATGCCCGCCAGCCCCAGCAGCGGGTCCAGTACCTGCTGCTTCACCTCGGCGTACGAGGCTTCGAGCGCGGCCGGTACCTCCTCGCCGCGCTCCAGGTGACCTGCCCTGGTGCGGGCGAGGTCGTTCGCGGCCTCGATGGCGGTGCGCTGCGCCTCGGGAAGCTGCGCGAGGACCGCGCGGACCGAGGCGGCGAGCTTCTCCCACACCCGGGGCACGCCGAAGAACTGCACCGGGTGCAGCTCGCGGACGGCCCCCGACACGGCGGCGGGGTCGGCGCACAGCCGGACGTGCGAGGCCCGCAGCAGGGGCAGGTAGATGCCGAGGACCCGCTCGGCGATGTGCGCGAAGGGCAGGTAGCAGATGTGCTCGGCGTGCTCGGGCAGATCCACGTGCCGGTCGAGGCGGATCGCCTGGAGCATGAGGTTGCGGTGGGTCAGCCGCACGCCCTTGGGGTCACCGGTGGTGCCGGAGGTGTAGACGACGGTCAGCGGGTCCTCGGGCCGGGTCTCCTGCCAGGCCTTCTCGAAGGCGTCGGCGCGGTGGAGCCGGGCCCCGCCGGCGTGCAGGGAGCCGTACGTGGAGTGCGCGCCGGCCTCGGCGGCCTCCGCCACGACGAGACGCTCCAGGGGCACGTCCCTGTCGGCGAGCAGCGGCTCCCACCGCAGGAGTTCGCGGGCGCCCTCGACGACCGCGACGCGGGCCCGGCTGTGGCGGGCTATGTGGGCGATCTGCTCGGGCGCGGAGGTCCCGTACACGGTGACGGGCACGGCGCCGAGGTGGACGAGGGCGAGGTCGCTGAGCCAGTGCTCGGGGCGGTTGCCCATCATCATCAGCACGTGTTCGCCGCGCTCGACGCCGAGGGCGGCGTAGCCGGAGGCGAGGACGGCTACCTTGCGGCGCACCTCGCTCCAGGTGAGGGTCGTCCACTCGGCGGCGTCGGGGCCGGACCGCCACGAGAGGGCGGGGAGCTCCCCGTACTCGGTGGCGTTGCGGGCCAGCAGGGCCGGCAGGGTGATCTCTTCGGGTCGTCCGGGCAGTCGCAGGTTCGTGGTCATGGGCAGCTCCTGGCCGTTTCACATCGTTGGTGCGACAGCAATACTGTTGAACCCAAGCTGTGGAGCAGAGAGCGAGGCGCAGACGATGGCCGACCAGGCACCCGAGCCGATGCTCACCGTCGACGAGCTGGCGGCCAGGGCGGGCGTCACCGTGCGCACCGTTCGTTTCTACAGCACCCGCGGGCTTTTGCCCCCTCCCGTGATCGGCCCTCGTCGGGTGGGGCACTACGGGCCGGAGCACCTGTCCCGGCTGGCACTGATCGAGGAGCTGCAGCACCAGGGCATGACCCTGTCCGCCATCGAGCGCTATCTGGACGCGCTGCCCGACGACCTGAGCGCCCATGACCTGGCGATCCACCGGGCGATGGTGGCCAGTTGGGCTCCGGACGCGGCCCAGGAGGCGTCGCGGGAGGAGCTGGAGAAGCGGGCGGGGCGGAGCCTGTCGGACACCGATGTCCGGCGGCTGACGGCGATGAACGTGCTGGCCGTCTCGGGGGACGGGTTCCGGGTCGACGTGGGGCTGCTGCGGCTGGGGGTCGCGCTGCTCGACGTACCGATCGCGCACGAGACGATCCTGGCGGCGCGCAGGGTGCTGATGGAGCACGCCAGGGCGTCGGCGCACGAGCTGACGGCGCTGTTCCGGGACGAGGTGTGGGGGCCCTTCACGGAGGGCGAGAGCGACCCGGAGCAGGTGGAGTCGATGAAGGCGCTGTCGGCGCACATGCAGCCGATGGTGGTACAGGCGCTGGTGACGGCCTTCCAGCGGTCGCTGCGGGAGGAATTGCGGGCGGCGTTCTCCTCGGAGACCGGGTAACTTCCACGATCATGGCCGTCATTCACCGCACCACCATGTCGCCCGGCAAGCTCGAACTCCTCGCCGGCTGGTTGCCCCTGCGCCCCTGGTACCGGGGCGGCGCGGGTGGCCCCGAGCTGGCGAAGGCCGGTGGTTTCCGGCTCGACGACCCCGAGGGCGAGGTGGGCATCGAGTTCATGGTGGTCACCGACGCCTCGGGGGACGCACCGGTGACCTACCAGGTGCCGCTCACCTACCGGGGGGCGCCGCTGGAGGGGGCCGGAGGCTCGCTGATCGGCACCTCGGAGCACGGTGTGCTCGGCCGCCGCTGGATCTACGACGGCGTGCACGACCCCGTCCTGGTCGAGCAGTTGCTGGCCCTGCTGGCGGGTCGTACGACGGCCCAGGACCAGAACGCGAGCGACGCCCCCGACCCGGGGATCGAGGTCCGCGCCGCGGGGGCGGGCGTACCGGCGGGCCTGACCGGCCCCGGGGCCGTGACGGACACCGCCGACGCGACGGTCGTCACGGTGGGCCCGGCGGGGCGGGAGCGGCCGGTGTCGGTCCTGACCGTGTCCCGGGTGCTGGACCGCGGACCCGCCCCCGCCGGGGAGGCCCCCGCCGGCGACGGCGTCCTCGGGCGGCTGGTGGCCCACTGGTCCGCCCCGGACGGTACCGGCGAGCGCGGGGTGTTCGCCGTGCTGCGGGACGACGGCGAACGCCAGGTCGTGTCGTGTCCCCGGGGCCCGCACGCGGCGGGCCCCGGGGCGGGCCGGGCTCAGTCCGTGTAGGTCTCGCCCCGCTCGGCCTTGGCGATCAGCGAGGCGGGCGGGATGAACCGCTCGCCGTACTGCCCGGCGAGCTCGCGGGCGCGGGCGACGAAGCCCGGCAGACCGCCCTCGTAGCCGTTGATGTACTGGATCACGCCGCCCGTCCAGGCCGGGAAGCCGATGCCCATGATGGAGCCGATGTTGGCGTCGGCGATCGAGGTGAGGACCCCCTCGTCGAGGCAGCGGACGGTGTCCAGGGCCTCGGAGAAGAGCATCCGCTCCTTCATGTCCTCGAAGGGGACCTCGACGTCCGGCTTCGTGAAGTGCTCGCGCAGGCCCGGCCAGATGCGGGAGCGCTTGCCGGACTCGTCGTATTCGTAGAAGCCGGCTCCGCCGCTGCGGCCCGGACGGCCGAACTCGTCGACCATGCGGTCGATGACGGTGTCCGCGGGGTGCTCGGACCAGGTCCGGCCCTCGGCCTCGAAGGCCTTGCGGGACTCGTTGCGGATCTTGCGCGGCAGGGTGAGGGTGAGCTCGTCCATGAGCGAGAGCACCTTCGCCGGGTAGCCGGCCTGGGCGGCGGCCTGCTCGATCGAGGCGGGCTCCACGCCCTCGCCGACCATCGCCACGCCCTCGTTGATGAACTGGCCGATGACGCGCGAGGTGAAGAAGCCGCGCGAGTCGTTCACCACGATCGGGGTCTTGTTGATCTGGCGGACCAGGTCGAAGGCGCGGGCGATGGCCTCGTCGCCCGTCTGCTCCCCCTTGATGATCTCCACGAGCGGCATCTTGTCGACGGGCGAGAAGAAGTGCAGTCCGATGAAGTCGACCGGCCGCGAAACCCCTTCGGCGAGCCCGGTGATGGGCAGCGTGGAGGTGTTGGAGCAGAGCAGCGCGTCCGGCTCGACGACGTCCTGGATCTCCTGGAACACCTTGTGCTTGAGGGCGGTGTCCTCGAAGACGGCCTCGATGACGGCGTCGCAGCCCGCGAGGTCGGCCGCGTCGGCGGTCGGGGTGATCCGGGCGAGCAGCTCGGCGCGCTTGGCCTCGGTGGTCCGGCCCCGGGAGAGCGCCTTGTCGAGCAGCTTCTCGGAGTACGCCTTGCCCTTGGCGGCGGCCTCGGCGGTGACGTCCTTCAGGACCACCTCGATGCCGGCGCGGGCGCAGGAGTAGGCGATGCCCGCACCCATCATCCCGGCGCCGAGGACGGCGACCTTGCGGACCTGGCGCGGCTCGATCCCCTGCGGGCGGCTGCGGCCCGCGTTGACGGCCTGGAGGTCGAAGAAGAACGCCTGGATCATGTTCTTGGCGGTCTGTCCGGTGACCAGCTCGGTGAAGTAGCGGGCCTCGATGGTCAGCGCGGTCTCGAAGTCCACCTGGGAGCCCTCGACGGCGCAGGCCAGGATGTTGCGCGGGGCCGGGTAGGGGGCGCCGTTCAGCTGCTTCTTCAGGCTGGCCGGGAAGGCCGGGAGGTTGGCGGCGAACCGCGGGTTGGACGGCGTACCGCCGGGGATCTTGTAGCCGGGTACGTCCCAGGGCTGCTTCGACTCGGGGTTCGCGTCGATGAAGGCGCGGGCCTTGTCCAGCATCTCCTCGGTGGTGGCGGCCAGTTCGTGCACCAGGCCGTTGTCCAGGGCGCGCTGGGGGGTGTACTGGGTCCCCTGGAGCAGCACCTTCAGCAGCGCGTCGGCGATGCCCATCAGGCGCACGGTACGGGTGACACCGCCACCGGCGGGGAGCAGGCCGAGGGTGACCTCGGGCAGGCCGATCTTGGAGCCGGGAGCGTCCAGGGCGACGCGGTGGTGGGAAGCGAGGCAGATCTCGTAACCCCCGCCGAGCGCAGCGCCGTTGATGGCGGCGACGACGGGCTTGCCGAGGGTCTCGATGCGGCGCAGCGAGCGCTTGATCTCGGTGCCGGTGTCGAAGGCGAGCTGCGCGTGCTCGGGGCGCAGCCGGATCATGTCCTTGAGGTCGCCGCCCGCGAAGAAGGTCTTCTTGGCGGAGGTGTAGATGATGCCGCGGATGGAGTCCTTCTCGGCCTCGGCGCGGTCGGCGATCGCCGCGATGGAGTCCTTGAAGGCCTGGTTCATCGTGTTGGCGGACTGGCCCGGGTCGTCCAGGATCAGGGTGACGACGCCGGTCTCGTCCTGTTCCCAGCGGATCGTGGTGGACTCGCTCATGTTCGCTACTTCCGTGTCGGAGGGGTCGGGGGATACAGGACGGTTCAGAGGCGTTCGACGATGGTGGCGACACCCATGCCGCCGCCGACACAGAGGGTGACGAGCCCGTAGCGCTTGTCCTGGCGCTCCAGCTCGTCGACGATCGTGCCGAGGATCATCGCGCCGGTGGCGCCGAGCGGGTGGCCCAGCGCGATGGCGCCGCCGTTGACGTTGACCTTGTCGAGGGACAGGCCCATGTCCTTGACGAAGCGCAGGACGACGCCCGCGAAGGCCTCGTTGATCTCGACGAGGTCGATGTCGTCGATGGTCAGCCCGGCCTTGGCGAGGGCCTTGCGGGTGGCGGGGGCGGGGCCGGTGAGCATGATGGTGGGCTCGGAGCCGGAGACGGCCGCCGAGACGATCCGGGCGCGCGGGGTGAGTCCGCCCCGCTCCCCCGCCTCGCGGGAGCCGATCGCGACGAGCGAGGCGCCGTCGACGATGCCGGAGGAGTTGCCCGCGTGGTGGACGTGGTCGATCTTCTCGACCCAGTGGTACTTCTGGAGCGCGACGGCGTCGAAGCCGCCGAGCTCGCCGATGTCCGCGAAGGACGGCTTGAGCTTGGCGAGGGTGTCGGCGGTGGTCCCGGGGCGGACGAACTCGTCGTGGTCCAGGACGATCAGGCCGTTGCGGTCGGTGACCGGGACCACGGACTTCGCGAAGCGACCGTCCTTGATCGCGGCGGCGGCGCGCTCCTGCGACAGGGCCGCGTACTCGTCGACGTCGCGCCGGGAGAAGCCCTCGATGGTGGCGATCAGGTCGGCGCCGATGCCCTGCGGGACGAAGCCGGTGTCCCAGTTGGTCATGGGGTCGGCGAACCAGGCGCCGCCGTCGGAGGCCATCGGGACGCGGGACATGGACTCGACGCCGCCCGCGAGGACCAGGTCCTCCCAGCCGGAGCGGACCTTCGCGGCGGCCAGGTTGACGGCCTCCAGACCCGAGGCGCAGAAGCGGTTCTCCTGCACGCCGGCCACGGTGTCCGGGAGCCCGGCGGCGATCGCCGCGATGCGGGCGATGTCGGAACCCTGGTCGCCGACCGGGCCGACGACACCGAGCACGATGTCGTCGATGGTGGCGGGGTCCAGGCCGGGGTTGCGCTCGCGCAGGGCGTCGATGAGGCCGACCACCAGGTCGATCGGCTTGGTGCCGTGCAGGGCACCATTGGCCTTGCCGCGGCCGCGCGGGGTGCGGATCGCGTCGTATACGTAAGCTTCGGTGCTCACTGGTCAAGCCTTTCGGTGTTCTGGAAGGTCCTTGGGAAGGCCCTCGGGAAGGTCCTCGGGAGGGGTCGTGCGGGAGGTTCAACCGAGGAGGGAGCGGCCGATGATCTCCTTCATGATCTCGGTCGTGCCGCCGTAGATGGTCTGGATCCGGCCGTCGGTGAAGGCCCGCGCCACCCGGTACTCGGTCATGTATCCGTATCCGCCGTGGAGTTGCAGGCAGCGGTCGGCGACGCGCTTCTGCAGCTCGGTGGCCCACCACTTGGCCATCGAGGCGTGGACGTGATCGAGTTCGCCGTTCGCGTGGTCGGTGATGCACCGGTCGAGGAAGGTCCGGGTGACGGCGACCTCGGTGGCCATCTCCGCGATCTCGAACCGGATGTGCTGCAGCTTGGCCAGCGGACGGCCGAAGGCCTCGCGCTCCTTCACGTACTGGGTGGTGATCTCCAGCAGGTGCTCGGCGGCGGCGATGCCGGCCATCGCTATGCCCATCCGCTCCTGGGCGAGATTGGTCATCAGGTGGACGAAGGCGCCGTTGAGTTCGCCGAGCAGGTTCTCCTTCGGGACGCGTACGTCGTTGAAGAACAGTTCGGCGGTGTCCTGGGACTTCTGGCCGATCTTGTCGAGGTTGCGGCCCCGCTCGAAGCCCTCCGCGCCGCGCTCGACGACCAGCAGCGACAGCCCGTGCGCCCCGCCCTCGGGGGTGGTCTTCGCGACCACGATCACCAGGTCGGCGAGGATGCCGTTGGAGATGAAGGTCTTGGAGCCGTTCAGCACCCAGTGGTCGCCGCGGTCCTCGGCGGTGGTCCGGATCCCCTGGAGGTCGGAGCCCGCGCCCGGCTCGGTCATCGCGATGGCGGTGATGGTCTCCCCGGAGCAGAACCCGGGCAGCCAGCGTCGCTTCTGCTCCTCGGTGGCGAGCGAGGTCAGGTAGGGCCCGATGATGTCGTTGTGCAGGCCGATGGCCAGTCCGGGGGCGCCCGCGCGGGTGAACTCCTCGGCTATCACGGCGGCGTAGCGGAAGTCGGTGTTCCCGCCGCCGCCGTACTCCTCCGGGACGGCGAGGCCCAGCAGCCCCTGCCGGCCGGCGGCCCGCCAGGCCTCACGGCTGACGATGCCGTCCTTCTCCCACTGCTCGTAGTGCGGCAGCACCTCCTTGGCGAGGAAGGTGCGTACGGTCTCGCGAAACGCCTCGTGGTCGGCGTCGAAGATGCGTCGTTGCATCGGGTCCCCTCTCAGCGGGGTCGGGATGGGTCCGGGTGGGTGAAGCAGCGGGTCGGGGGCGGAGTCCGGGCACGTGCCGGGAGGAGAGCGCGGCGGCGCCGCGTGCGGCGGGCGGGGTGCGTCCGGGTGGGGTGCGCCCGGGTGGCAGCCACCGGTACGCGACACCGACCGGACTCATCCCGACCCGCTCAGAGCCAGCTCTTGACGGTCTCGATCAGCTTGGCCGGGTCGGGGCCGACGGGCGTGACGTTGAGCATGGTGACGCCGGCCTCCCTGAAGGCCGCGATCCGGTCGCGTACGTAACCCTCGGGCCCGCACAGCGTCATCAGCTCGCAGAACTCGTCCGGGACGGCGGCCGCGGCGTCGCGTTTGCGTCCGGAGAGGTACAGCTCCTGGATCCGGCGGGCCTCCTCCCCGTATCCGTAGGCGACGGCGAGGTCGTTGTAGAAGTTCTTGCCGACCGCGCCCATGCCGCCGACGTACAGCGCGATCTGCGGGCGCGCGAGGTCCCGTGCGGCGGCCGCGTCCGGGCCGATGGCGAGCAGGCCGCCCGCGACGGTCTGCAGCGGGCCGAGCTCCGGCGACCGGGCGGCCGCCCCCTCGGCGAGCGGGCCGCCCCACACCGCGGCGGCCTTCTCCGGGATGAAGAGCGTGGGCAGCCAGCCGTCCGCGATCTCGGCGGTCATGCGTACGTTGGCCGGGCCGAGCGAGGCGATGTAGACGGGAATCCCGGGGCGGACCGGCCGGGTGAGGATCTTCAGCGGCTTGCCGTGCCGACCGCCCTTCGACGGCGGCAGCGGCATGTCCGTGATGCCGTGGTGGTCGATCGTCTCGCGGCGCCAGATGCGCCGGCACAGGTCGACCGTCTCCCGGGTCCGGCCCAGCGGCCTGTCGTACGCCATCCCGTGCCATCCCTCGACGACCTGCGGGCCGGAGGCGCCGAGACCGAGCAGGGCACGGCCGCCGGAGAGCGCGTCGAGGCCGGCGGCCGTCTGGGCGATCAGGCCGGGGGTGCGCGAGTAGACGTTGAGGATGGCCGAGCCGATCTTCAGCCGCTCGGTGCGGGCAGCGAGATAGCCCATGATCGTCGGGGAGTCGAAGCCCCATGCCTCGGCCACCCACACGGCATCGAGCCCGGCCGACTCCAGCGCGGCCGCCTCGTCGGCGGCCCGGCGCGGATCCCCGGCGTAGTCGAGCATCATGGACAGTTCCATCAGTGCTCCTTCCCGAGCAGGGCAGGTACGTCCCAGTCGGCCGCCACCGACTCGGCGTGCGCACCCGGCTGCGCCGGACCGCCCGTGACGGCGCCCGGGGTCACCGAGAACCGCGGCGCGGGCGCGGGCTGGACGATCCCGCCGAAGTCGGTGAAGGTCCCGCGGGCGGCGAGGTGCGGGTGGTCCGGGGCCTCGCGCAGCGAGAGCACGGGTGCCACGCAGGCGTCGGTCCCCTCGAAGACGGCCGTCCACTCCGCGCGCGTGCGGGTCCTGAAGCGGGCGGCGACGGCGGTCCGCAGCTCGCCCCAGCGGGCGAGGTCCTTGCGGGCCGGGGCCCGGTCCTGGATGCCGAGGAGCTCCACGAAGGTGTCGTAGAACTGCTGCTCCAGCGCGCCGACCGCCATGTACTGGCCGTCGGAGGTCTCGTAGGTGCCGTAGAAGGGACAGCCGCCGTCGAGGAGGTTGGTCCCGCGGCGGTCCTGCCAGCCGCCCGCCGCCATCATTCCGTGGATCATGGCGGTGAGGTGGGCGGTGCCGTCGACGATGGCCGCGTCGACGACCTGGCCGGCGCCGGTGGCACGGGCGTGGTGCAGGGCGGCCAGCACCCCGATCACCAGGTACAGCGAGCCGCCCGCGTAGTCCCCGACCAGGTTGGCGGGTACGGCCGGCGGCTCCCCCGGGTTGCCGATCATGCCGAGGGCGCCGGTGACGGCGATGTACGCGATGTCGTGCCCGGCGGTCTGCGCGAGCGGGCCCTCCTGGCCCCAGCCGGTCATCCGGCCGTAGACCAGCTTCGGATTGCGGGCGTGGCACTCGGCCGGGCCGACCCCCAGCCGCTCGGCGACCCCGGGGCGGAACCCTTCGACGAGTACGTCGGCCCGCTCGACCAGGTCCAGGACGCGGGCGGGCCCGTCGTCGGCCTTGAGGTCGACCAGAACGGAGCGTTTGCCGCGGTTGGTGATGTCGTAGGCCGGATCGACCGCGAGCCCGCCACCGCCGGGCCGGTCCACCCGTACGACGTCCGCGCCCAGGTCGGCGAGGAGCATGGCGGCGAACGGTCCGGGACCGATGCCCGCCAGTTCGACGACGCGCACTCCGGCGAGCGGGCCGGGCCCGCTCGTATCCCGGTTCCCGTTCCCTGTCACTGCCATCGGGCCCCCAGCGGCTCTGGTGTGCATGGTGTGCGTGGTGTGCGGCTATGTGACACATCTGATGTAACACCAGTGATGCTAGGAACGTGTTCCACCGAACACAAGCCCCCGGGCGGGGCTCCGCGCGGATGGCCGCGCCGCGAAATGTCCGGCTCCGCATGATCGGGCCAAGATCAAGAGCGACCCCCCTGATCTGCCGCGACGCGTCTCTGTACTCTGAACACGCTTTCTAAACTGATCAAGTGTTCAATCAGAAAATGGGGGGCCGGTGCGCAACCGCCGTCTCGTAGTTTCCGTCGCCGCCATAGCGGCAGGCGTTGGTCTCATCCCGGGCGTGGCCCAGGCCGACCCGGCCAAGCCGGACGCCCGCCGCGCGGCGACTCCCGACGTGGACCTGGGCAAGGCCGCGGCCGACGCGGCCAAGGGCCACACCTTCACCAGCCCTGCCGACCGCACGGTCCGCAAGGCGCTGCAGTCGGCCAAGGCCGGGGCGGCAGCCGCCCCTCAGACACAGTCGGCCACCGGCAACCCGGACCTCAAGGTCGGCCTGAGCGGCTACGGCACGACGGCGCACGGCATCGAGCTGAAGTCCACCCTCACCAGCGTGGCCACTCCGCTCGAGGTCACCATCAACTGGGGCGACGAGACGACCGAGGTCGTCAACGCGAACGGCGCCACGGTCCTGACGAACACGCACACCTACGCCGAGGTCGGCGCCTACTCGGTCACGGTCACCGTGAAGGACGCCGCCAACAACCTGTCGGCCTCCAACACGATCTCGGTCGTCACCCCCGGCTCCGACTTCACCCCGTACACCCCGACCCGTCTGCTGGACACCCGCTTCGGGACCGGCGTGGCGCAGGGCAAGGTCGGCCGGGGCGCCTCGACCCGCGTGAAGGTCGGCGGCAACGGCAAGATCCCCGCCGGGGTCACCGCCGTGGCGCTCAACGTCACCGTCACCAACGCCACCGACAGCGGCTTCATCACGGCCTTCCCCGAGGGCGTCGAGCGTCCGACCACGTCGAACGTCAACTTCAAGGCCGGCCAGACCGTCCCGAACATGGTCATCGTGCCGGTCGGCAAGAGCGGCTACGTGGAGCTCTACAACGGCAGCTGGCAGTCGGTCGACCTGATCGCCGACGTCACCGGCTACTTCACCCACACCGCCTCCAGCGGCTACACCCCGATCGACCCGACCCGCTTCGTCGACACCCGTGAGGGCCTCGGCGCCACCAAGCGCAAGCTCGCCGGCCAGTCGGCCTTCAGCACCCAGATCAGCGGCCTGCGCGGCGTGCCCCAGGGCATCTCCGCCGTGGCGCTCAACGTGACGATCACCGCCCCGCAGGGCGCCGGCCACCTGACCGTCTACCCGAGCGGCGGGGCGCTCCCGGCCACGTCCAACCTGAACTTCACCGGCGGCCAGACGATCGCCAACTCGGTGATCGTGCCCGTCTCGGCCGACGGAAAGCTCAGCGTGTTCAACGGCGCCTGGGCCCCGACCGACGTCGTCGTGGACGTCGTCGGCTACTACAGCAAGGACAGCGAGAGCGCCTTCGTGCCGCTCACGCCGGAGCGTGCCTTCGACACCCGCGAGCCCGAGGACCCGTTCTACGGGAAGGTGTGGGGCGAGACCTACGTGCCCCTGGCGATCTCCGACCTGGCACCGAGCGTCACGGGCTGGGTGATGAACTCGACGGTCGCGAACACGCGGGGCAACGGGTACCTCACGGTCACCCCGGACCCGAACTCGATGGACGACTACATCAACGAGTCGGCCTACTGGCCGACGCCGCCGAACTCCTCCAACCTGAACTGGACCAAGGGCGACGTCGTCCCGAACCTGGTCCAGGCGAGCAGCGGCGACCACGGCATCATCGACTTCTGGAATCGCGGCTGGGACGACGTCGACCTCATCGTCGACGTCTTCGGCCTCTACCAGAAGGGCTGATCGCCCCCGCCACCCCCGAGGTGGCCGGTGACCCCTCGCAGCGCCCCGGGAACGGCCTCCAGGCCGGGCCCGGGGCGCTGTTCGCGTCGTACCCGCTCCCCGTCAAGTCGCCCGACCCGCTTGCCGCACCCGCCCGCCCCGACGGCCGGGCAGCACGCTAGCCTCGGCCACCGAAACCCCCCTGGGAGGAGCGCTCATGAACGCACAGGTCCCGCACGACCGGCCGGAACGTGCCTACGACGTCGTACTCTTCGGCGCCACCGGGTTCGTGGGCGCACTCACCGCCGAGTACCTCGCCGCACACGCGCCCGCAGGCTGCCGGTGGGCCCTCGCCGGCCGGGACACGGCGAAGCTGGAGCGGCTGCGCGATCGGCTGGCCTCGATCGATCCGGCCTGCGCGCAGCTGCCGCTGCTGCGGGCCGACGCCCAGGACGCCTCGGCCGTGCGCGAGCTGGCCGCGTCCACCCGGGTGCTGGCCACGACGGTGGGTCCGTACGTCTGGTACGGCGCGGAGCTCGTGGCCGCCTGCGCCGAGGCGGGCACCGACTACGTGGACCTCACCGGCGAGCCGGAGTTCGTGGACCGCATGTACGTCGAGCACGACGCGCGGGCCCGGGAGACGGGGGCGCGGATCGTGCACGCCTGCGGCTTCGACTCGATCCCGGCCGACCTCGGTGCGTACTTCACGGTCCGGCAGCTGCCGCAGGGGGTCCCGCTGACGGTCGACGGGTTCGTCCGGTCCAACGCCCTGTTCTCCGGCGGCACCCTGGCTTCCGCGCTGACCGTGATGAGCCGCGGCCCCCAGAGCCTGGCGGCGGCCCGCGCCCGCCGGCTGTACGAGCCCCGCCTGCTGGAACGGCGGGCCCGCGGGCCGGTGGGAGCACCGCGGTTCAGCCGGGAGACCGGCACCTGGGCGCTGCCGCTGCCCACGCTGGACCCGCAGATCGTGGCCCGGTCGGCGGCCGCGCTGGAGCGGTACGGCCCGGACTTCCGCTACCGGCACTACGCCTCCGTCAGGCACCTGCCCGTCGCGGTGGGCGGTACGGCGGCGATGGCCGCGACGGTCGTCCTGGCCCAGGTGCCGCCGGCCCGGCAGTGGCTGATGAACCGCTGGGAGCCGGGGCAGGGGCCGGACGCGGAACGCCGCGCGCGCAGCTGGTTCACGGCGCGGTTCGTGGGCGAGGGCGGCGGCCGGCGCGTGCTCACCGAGGTGGCGGGCGGCGACCCGGGCTACGGGGAGACGGCGAAGATGCTGGCCGAGTCGGCCCTGTGCCTGGCCCACGACGCCCTGCCGGAGGTGGCCGGGCAGTTGACGACGGCCGTGGCGATGGGTGACGCCCTCATCGCCCGCCTCCAGAAGGCGGGGATCACCTTCCGGGTGGCGGACTCCCGCTGACGGATGGGCCGGGCGGGTGACCCGGTGGTCCCACGGCCGGCCCGGCGGGTGATCCGACGGCCGGCCGGGTGCCCCGCCGGTCCGGTTTCAGGAGGCCTCCCGCAGCGCCTTCCGGCACAGGGAGTCGGCGTGGCGGGTGGTCTCGGGAATCCGGAAGCGGGGGCTCAGGGCCAGGGCGTGCGCGCAGGCGTTGTCCAGCGAGACCCGGTGCCCGACGGAGACGTAGACGGGCTTGATCCCGTCCTGCGTGCGCAGCGCCCGGCCGACCTCTGCCCCGTCGGCCGCGAGCAGCGCGGCGGCGTCGCCCCGCCGGGCGCCCGGTTCCTCGTAGGTGAAGGTGAACGGGTTCTTCGCGACGCCGATGGCCGGGAGCCCGGTGACCACACCGAGGTGGCAGGCGAGGCCGAAGCCGCGGGGATGGGCGAGGCCGTAGCCGTCGCAGACGACCAGGCCGGGCTCGGTGTTCAGGGATGCGAGGGCGGCCAGTACGGTCGGCAGCTCGCGGAAGGCGAGCAGACCGGGCACGTAGGGGAAGCTGACGCGCCCGACGGCGGTGGCCTCCTCGACGACCTCCAGGGTGGCGGCGTCGAGCACCACGGCCGCGGCGGCGACCAGGTCGCGTGCGTCGTCGTAGGCGACGTCCACTCCGGCGACCAGGCCGCGGCCGGGTGGGGGGCCGGGCTCGGTGAGCACCACCTGATGGCGCAGTTCGTCCTGTATCGCCCGGGCCTCGGCCTCGTCGGCGGGGGTCTTCGCACTCGTCATGATTCAGCGAGAGTAGCCTGGCGATCATGTTCGTCATGGAGCTCACCTACACAGCCCCCGTCGAATCCGTCGAGGAGCAGATGGACGCACACATCGCCTGGCTGGACGGCTACTACGCCGCCGGCGTCTTCCTCGCGTCCGGACGCAAGGTCCCGCGCGACGGGGGCGTGATCCTGGCGGGCGGGGTGTCCCGGGCCGAGATCGAGAGGATCGCGGCCGAGGACCCCTTCACGGTGGCGGGCGTCTGCGCCTACACGATCACCGAGTTCCTCGCCACGAAGACCTCGGCGGACCTGTCGACGGTGCGGGAGAACCCGGTCGTGTAGCCGTGCCGTCGTGGAGTCGTGCTGCGCGGCCGGCGCGAGCCGCGCCGCCCCGCCGGCCCGCCCGCTCGACCCGGCCGTCCCCGCCCACCGGAGTGTTCATGCAGCCCCGCCCCGCCGTCCTCGCCGATGTTCCCGAGCTCATACGCCTGCGCGCCGTCGCCCTCGACGCCCTCGGGGCCGACCCCGGGCCCGCCGACGCCGCCTGGCGCCAGGTGGCCCGCGGCTGGTTCGCCGAGCGCATCGGCGAACGCCCCGACGTGCACTGCCTGGTCGTCGGCGGAGCACCCGGCGAACCGCTGCTCGCCACCGGCATGGCCTGGGTGACTCACCACCTGCCCGGCCCGCAGTGGACGGACGGCAGGCGCGGCTACCTCGACGGGATCGTCACCGACGCGCCCGCCCGCGGACGGGGCCACGGCCGGCGGATCGTCGACGGGCTGGTCGCCTGGCTCGACGGCATCGGCATCCACTACGTCCAGCTGCACGCCAGCCCCGACGGCGAGCCCGTCTACCGGGCCGCGGGCTTCACCGCCGGGCGCTATCCGGGCATGGACCTCTTCAACACGCCGGGGACTTCGGCCCCGCAGGCCCCGCCGGCCCCGCCGGCTGCGGGTGGCTGATCAGCGCCGCCGCTCCAGCCGCGCCACCCGCCCCTTCTCCCCCGCCGCCCAGCACCCGGTGTCTGCCGCGCAGTCGACCGTGTCGAACGACCCCGCCTCCAGGGACCGCCAGCTGCGGCCCCCGTCCGTGGTCAGATCCGTGCCGGTGGGTCCCACCGCGAGGGCCGTCCCGCCGCTGTACGGGAACCAGGCCGCGCCCGAGCGGTAGGCCGGCGGCGGCGTCGCGGCCTGGCTCCAGGTGCGTCCCCCGTCGGCGGACACGGCCGCGGCCTGCGGGGATGCCTCCCCGGTGCGGTAGTCACCGCCGACCGCGAGTCCCCGCGTACGGTCCCGGAAGGCGAGGGCGAAGACCCCGCGCGCCGGGTCGCCCGCCGGGACGGTGGACTCGGCGACCCGCCAGGTCAGACCGCGGTCCGCGGAGTGCAGGACCCGGGCGCGCTCCCCGCCGCCGGTGGCCAGCCAGACGTCGCGCGGGCCCGCGCTGACCAGGCACTGGCCGCTCGCGGCGAAGCCCGCCTCGCCCGGCAGGGCCTCGGGCATGCCCGCGTCAGGCAACACCCGCCAGTTCCGGCCGCCGTCGTCCGTGGACAGGATGCGGAACTTCCCGTCCACCGGATCACTCATCGCCAGTCCGTGCCGGGCGTCGAAGAAGGTGAGGCAGTCGTAGAAGGCGCGCGGGTCGGGATTGCGGAAGGTCTCGGTCCAGGTGGCGCCACCGTCCTCGGTGCGCAGCACCCGGGAGGCCTCGCCCTCCCCGATGGACAGGGCCACCGCGCGCCGCGCGTCGAAGGCCTCGATGTCGCGGAGTTCCAGACCTTCCGCGGCCGCACCGGGCGGCGAAACGTCACGCCAGCTGCGGCCGCCGTCCACCGTGCGCAGCACGGTCCCCTTCGAGCCGGCCACCCAGGCCGTGCTCCGGCTGACGGCCGCGAGCCCGCGGAAGCGCGCGTCCTTGCCGGTCTCCTTCAGCGCCCAGCCGGCGCCGCGTAAGTCCTGCGCCACCGGGGCTTGGCCCGCATCGGCCTGGGCGGGGGCGGCCAGTACCCCCACGACCAGGGCTGCCGCGCACATGCCGATTCCCACTTCCAGAAGTCTCATGGCGCCGGAAGCTAACGCACCCCGCAGGCGCCGTCCAGGGCGCCTTCCGGCCCCCGACCCGGCCCGTCGAACCGCTGCCGGGTCACAGGCTCGCGTCGCGGTGGGTCACCCCGCCGTCGACGACGGTGAGCAGCACCGGCAGGTCCGGCAGTTCGGTGGCCGCCACGGCGAGCGGATCGTCGGCGAGGACCGTCAGATCGGCGCGGCGGCCGACGCCGATCCGGCCCGCCCGGTGCTCCTCGCCCGCCGCGCGAGCGGCGTTGACGGTCATGCCCCGGAGGGCCTGCAGGGCGGTGAGGGCCTGCTCGGGCCCGTGCGGGGCCTGGGTGAGATCGCGGCCGGGACGGCGGTGGCGGGCGCCGCCCATGACGCCCAGCGGTGGGTACGGGGCGATCGGCCAGTCCGAGCCGAGGACCACCGTGGCTCCGGAGTCCCACAGGTCGCGGCAGCGCCAGGCGCGCGAGGCGCGCTCCTCGCCGAGGCGGCGGGACCAGTTGTCCGTGTGGTCGGCCCGGGTGAAGTCGCAGCAGTGGGTGGGCTGTACGGAGGCGATCACACCGAGCTCGGCGAACCGGCGCAGGGTTTCGTCCGGGACGGTCTCGATGTGCTCGATCCGGTGACGCACCCCGGTCGCGTGCCCACCGGAGGCCTGGGCCTTCTCGACGGCATCGAGGGCGTGCCGTACGGCGGCGTCGCCGATCGCGTGGGTGGCGGTGGGCACGCCGGCGCGGTGGAACTCGCCCACGATCCGCGTGTAGACCTCGGGGTCGGGCCAGAAGGCGTGGGTGGACTCGCCGTTGCGGTCCGGGTGTTCCAGCCAGGCGGTGCCGTTGTCGATCGTTCCGTCCATGAAGATCTTGACGCCGTCGGTGCGCCAGAGCCTGCCGCCGGCCCCCTGCTGCGCGATGAGCGCGCGTACTCCGGCGGGGTCGGTGCCGGGCTGGCACCAGGGCGCGACCCGCAGCCGCAGCGGTAGCTGTCCGGCCTCGTCGAGTTCGGCGTAGAAGGCGAGGCTGTCTCCGTTCGCGTCCATGGCGTGGCCGCCGGTCAGCCCGGCGGCGGCCATCGCGCGCAGTGCGGCGGCCAGCCGGTCGCGGCGCTCCTCGCGGGTGGGCTGCGGGGCGATGCGCTCGACGAGTTCGCAGGCGGCGTCCTCCAGGAGCAGGCCGGTGGGCCGGCCGGCCGCATCGCAGACCACCTCGGCGGAGGCCTGGTCGAAGGTCCGCGGCCCGTCCACACCGGCGAGTTCGAGGGCGCGCCAGCTGACCAGCATGGAGTGCGCGTCGAAGAGCAGGAGGAGGGCGGGCACTCCGTCGAGTACGGAGTCGAAGGGGGCGGTCTCGATCGGGTGGTCCCCGAAGGCGTTCGGGTCCAGGCCCCAGCCGGTCAGCCAGGCGCCGGGCGCGAGCCCGCGTACGCCGGAGGCGAGCGTCTCGCGGACCTGTTCCAGGTCGGTGCAGCCCGACAGGTCCAGGCCGTGGGTCAGTTCGGCACCCGAGACGGGGTGGATGTGGCCGTCGACCAGTCCGGGGGTCACCACGGCCCCCTTGAGGTCGATCACCGTCGTCGAGGCGTCGGCGAGCGCACGGATACGGCTGTCGTCGCCCAGCGCGGTGATCTGCCCGCCGGTCGCGGCCAGGGCGGTGTCCGGCAGGAACCCGCCCGTGGCCACGTCGAGCAGGCGGGCGTTGAGCAGGACGAGACGGGTGCGCACGGATCCTCCAGCGGGGGCGGGGCAGGACGGGACGGTACGGGAGCGAAGGGGGTAAAGGGTCAGGCGTCGCCGGTGAGGGCGCCGCGGGGCAGGCCGAGTTCGCGTTCCGCGGTGGTGACGGCCATCCGGGTGACCGCGTCGGGGCGCCCGCGGTCATCGGTGTTGGCGTGGGCGCCGAGGCCGTCGAGGACGACCAGGATTTGAATGGCCGTCACATACGGGTCCTCCGTACGGAACTCGCCGCGCTCGACGCCTTCCCGGATCAGGCCTTCCAGGCGGCCGCGCCACGCGGCCTCCTGCTCGGCGACCCGGTCGCGCAGGACGGGCCGGTAGCGGCTGAGGTGGCGGGCGTTGATCCAGAGCCGGCTGATGGCGTCGTAGGCCTCGCCGGAGGTGCGGGCGAGGAACCGGGCCAGGCGCGCGGTCGCGATCCCGCCCGGCGCATCCGGTCCGGCCGGCGCGTCCGGTCCGGCCGATGCGTCAGGTCCGGTCGGCGCGTCCGGTCCGGTCGACAGGAGGAGCTCCAGCTCCGCCCCGGCCGCCGTCCCGAATGCCTCGGCGACCAGGTCCTCCACCGAGGGGAAGTAGTGGCTGATCAGCCCCGGCCGGACATCGAGCTCGTCGGCGATCCGGCGCAGCGTGAGGCACTCCAGCCCTTCGGACAGGGCGACGGCGGCCGCCGTGTCGACGATCTCGGCCCGGCGGGCCTCCGGGGACTTGCGGATTCGCTTGCGCTGGACGCTTGACGACATACCGAGGATGCTATTGAGCGTGCGACCAATAAGCAAGCCAGGTCGACACGCCCAGCGCCCGGAGGTCCCCCATGGCGTCCACGTTTCCCGATCCGACTCCCGGTTCCCGGCCGTCCCGCGGAGCGGTCGGGCAGGCCGCGCCGGCCTCCGAGCGGGCGACCCGCGTCGAGGCCCACGGAATCGACCACATCCCCGACTCCGAGCGCCACGGCCACCCCAGGAACCTCTTCTCCGTCTGGGCGGCCGCCAACGTCAACTACCTCAGCCTGGTGATCGGCGGTGCGCTGGTCCTGATGGGCCTCAGCCTGTGGCAGGCCGTCGCCGTGATCGTGGTCGGCAATCTGTTCTGGCTGCTCACGGGCCTGCTCGCCACCTCGGGCCCGGCCGCCGGCGCGCCCAGCGAGGTGATCACCCGGGCCATGTACGGCGTCATCGGCAACCGCGTGATGAACGCGGTCGGCGGCTGGCTGGTCTCCGTCTGCTACTTCGCCCTCAACCTGGCCGCCGCCGCGGCCGCCGCCTTCGCCCTCGTGGAACAGGCCGGCATCACGGCGAACACCGGGATCAAGGCCGTCGTCATCGTGACCATCGCCGCACTCACCCTGGTGATCAGCGTCTATGGCCACGCGATGATCATGAAGCTCTACCTCCCCATGACGCTCACGCTGGCCGCGGCCTTCGCCGTCGTCGCCTTCGCCGTGCTCGGGCACACCGACTTCTCCCACCGGCCCGCACCGCCCCTGACCGGCACCGGCCTCTGGGCGGCGCTCCTCGCCGGCACCACCCTCATCGCCTCCGGCCCGCTGTCGTACACCACCAGTGCCGACTTCTCCCGTTACCTGCCCCGCACTTCCTCCCGGAAGGCGATCATCGGCTGGACCGCGTTCGGAGCCTTCCTGCCGAGCGTCGTCGTCTGTTCGCTGGGCGCGTTCGCCGCGACCGCGGTCGACATGAGCGACCCGCAGGCCGCGCTGGAGAAGATCCTGCCCGGGTGGTTCCACCCCGTCTTCCTGCTCGCCCTGATCCTCGGCACGATCTCCGTCAACGCCCTGACCGCCTACAGCGCGGGCCTCGCCCTCCAGGCCGTCGGCATCCGCATCCGCCGCTCCGTCAGCGTGCTGTTCGACGGAGCCGTCGCCGTCGCCCTCACCCTGTACGGCCTGCTCGTCTCCAACCTGCTGGACACCGTCAGCAACTCCCTCCAGCTGATCGTCGTCCTGATCGGCCCCGTCATGGCGATCTACGCCACCGACATCCTGCTGCGGCGGTTCCGCTACGACGGCCGGGCCCTCGCGGACGAGACCCCCGGCAGCCCCTTCTGGTACACCGGCGGCGTCAACCCGGCGGGCGCCCTCGCGCTCACGGCCGGGGTGACCGGGGCCGCCCTCTGCGTCAACACGCTCTACACCGGGCCGATCGCCACGGCCCTGGGCGGCCTGGACCTCTCCCTGCCCGTCGGCATGGCCGTCTCCGCCACGCTGTACGCGACGCTGATGCGGGCCCTGCCGACTCGGTCCGCCATCGAGGCCGGCAGTGCTCCGTCCGCCACCGCCACGCGCACCGCACGCCGGGGGCCGCGCCCTCCTTCGGCCCTTCGGCCCCTTCGGCCGGGCGCTGACCCACTCGGGAAGCCGGTCGGCCCCTACCGCGTCACGCCCCGGTCCGGGGCAGGTCCTGGCGCCGCGCGAGATACCGGCCGAACGCCTCCTGCCCGTCCGGAATGAAGCGCCATTGCCGCACGGCTTCCCGCAGCTCCGCCTCCGTCAGCCAGCCGTGCCAGACAACCTCTCCCGGATCGGGCGTCACCTCGCCCGTGATCACGGCCTCGTGCACGCCGAGCCAGTACGGGCTGATCGCCCCCCGGCACAGGAACTTGAACAAGAAGCGCACCGGCACGTGAACGCCCAGCTCCTCGGCCAGCTCCCTGGCCGCAGCCTGCTCATAGGACTCGCCCACGTCCACGGCCCCGCCGAACATCACCTCGTGGTGGCCCGGGAACCGGGACAGGTTCTCGGGCCGGCGATGGACCAGCACCCGCCCCTGCCGGTCACGGCAGATCGTCGTCGCGATGCGGTGCAGCCAACCTCGACGGATCGCCTCACCGCGGTCCACCACCGCCAACACCTGATCCTGCTCGTCCACGCGCTCCACGGGTTCATCCACGGCACCCACCCTCACACGACCCCGTCAGCGCTCTCACCCCCGTCCCGACTCCCGCTCCCGACCGGCCTCCACGGCTCCCGAAAGCCGCGGCCCCGCCCTCGCGCGCCGGCCGTTAGGCCTGTGGAGTGATCGGTAACCGGCCCTTCTCCGAGGCACCCCGACCCCCCTGCGGTCCGGGGCTCGCCTTCGGGCACATCCCCCGTCCGGTCACTCTGTGCGATCACACGGATTGGTTCAAGCCAATCGGTGACACAGCTCACGCAACGGCCCATGCACGGATTTGCCGATTCCGGCGTCTATCGGGTTGCCGGGCCCCACCCCGCCGTCCGGCAGCAGATCCGCCGCAAGGGAGTGAGCCTTGATCACTGTCATCGAGCAGGCCGCACAGGCCCGTCTGGTAGCCACCGCGCCGAAGGTCGAGACCGTGCCCGTCACCCTCTGCTACGACCGCGCGGATCCGTTCGCCGTGCGCATGGCCTTCCCCGCCCCGGCCACGCTGGAGGGCGTCGAGGTCTCGTGGACCTTCTCGCGCGAGCTGCTGGAGTCGGGGCTGGACCGCCCGTCGGGCTGCGGTGACGTCCGCGTGCGCCCGTACGACGGCGACCGCACGACCATCGAGTTCCACGCGACGGAGGGCGTCGCGATCGTGCTGATGCTGACGGCCGAGCTGCACCGCTTCCTGGAGCGGGCGGCGGCCGTGGTTCCGCCCGGCCTCGAGCACCTCTACCTGGACATGGACCACAGCCTGGCCGAGCTGATGCGCGACACCTGCTGAGACAAATTCGATTGCGGGCGGCTCCGGCCGCCCGTAGCTTCGAAGACGGCCCATCCCCGTCGAAACGGAGCAGGACGTTGCTCTTCTGAGGTTCGAGACACCGACCGCCGTGACCCCTGGCATCAACGCCACCGTCATCGTCACCGTCCGAGCGTCGGCTGTCTCCCCGCGTTGCACGCACCACTCACGCAACCTGGAGGCCTCCATGAGTCACGCCCCTGCTTTCATCACCTGCTCCGCCCTGTCCTTCGACTGGCCCGACGGCACTCCCGTCTTCGACGGGTTCCAACTCGCCGTGGGCCCCGGCCGCACCGGCCTGATCGGGCTCAACGGCTGCGGGAAATCCACCCTGCTGAAGCTGATCGCCGGTGAACTGACCCCGACCGGGGGCCAGTCCTGCGTCGCCGGCTCGGTCGGCCACCTCCCTCAGAACGTCACCCTCGACACCGCGCTGCGCGTGGACGAGGCGCTCGGTATCCACACCACCCGCGCCGCTCTCCACGCCATCGAGGCGGGCGAGGCCACCGAGGCGAACTTCACCGCCGTCGGCGACGACTGGGACGTGGAGGAGCGGGCCCTGGCCACGCTCGACCAGCTCGGTCTCGCCCGGATCGGCCTGGACCGAACGGTCGGCGAGCTCTCGGGCGGCGAGTCCGTCCTGCTGCGGCTGGCTTCCCTGCTGCTCGCGCGCCCCGACGTCCTGCTGCTGGACGAGCCCACCAACAACCTGGACCTGCGGGCCCGCGGCCGCCTGTACGAGGCGGTCGAGTCCTGGTCCGGGGTGATGCTCCTGGTCAGCCACGACAGGGAGCTGCTGGAGCGGGTGGATCAGATCGCCGATCTGCGGGACGGCGAAGTCCGCTGGTACGGAGGGAACTTCACCGACTACGAGGACATGCTCGCCGCCGAGCAGGAGTCGGCCGAGCGGATGGTCCGCGTCGCGGAGGCCGACGTACAGCGGCAGAAGCGCGAACTGGCCGACGCACACGTCAAATTGGCGCGGCGCAAGCGGTACGGGCAGAAGATGTTCGAGAACAAGCGCGAACCGAAGATCGTCATGGGAGCGCGTAAGCGCGCCGCCCAGGAATCGGCGGGCAAGCACCGGATCATGCACACCGAGAAACTGGCACAGGCGAAGGAACGCCTGGACCACGCGGTGGAAGCGGTGCGCGACGACGACGAGATCCGGATCGAGCTGCCCGCCACCCAGGTCCCGCCGGGCCGGCGGGTCCTGACCCTGAGCGCTCTGCACCTGGCCCACGGGGCATCCGTACCGGGCGAGTGGGAGCTGCGGGGTCCGGAGCGGATCGCACTGGTGGGCCGCAACGGGTCGGGGAAGACCACCCTGCTGCGCACGATCGCCGGACAGCTCCCGCCGGAGTCCGGGGAGGCGGTGACGCACGTGACGACGCGGTTCCTGCCGCAGCGCCTCGACGTACTGGACGAGAGCCGTTCGGTGGTGGAGAACGTGGCGCGGTTCGCCCCGCAGGCCACCAACAATCTGATCCGGGCCCGGCTCGCGCACTTCCTCTTCCGCGGGGCCCGGGCGGACCGTCCGGCCGGCACCCTGTCGGGCGGCGAGCGCTTCCGGGCGGCCCTGGCGGCGCTGCTGCTGGCGGAGCCGGCTCCGCAGCTGCTCATGCTGGACGAACCGACGAACAACCTGGACCTGTCGAGCGTGCGGCAACTGACGAACGCGCTGGAGTCCTACGAGGGCGCGCTCCTGGTGGCGAGCCATGACGTGCCGTTCCTGGAGTCGATCGGGATCACGCGGTGGCTCATGCTCGACGGCGAGCTGCGTCCGTCCACGGCCGCCGAGGTCCGGGAGACGCTGTGGTCGGGCGAGTGAGCCCGCGCCGCCGCCGGGACTGAGGCCGACCGCCCGGCCGCGCCCCGTCCACACCGCCCACACCGCCGCCCGCCCCGTCATCGGGGCGGGCGGCGGCGGTGGTGGCGGCGGCGGTGACGGGCGAACCGGAACCAATTTTTTCCGTCAAAACGGAGGGCGGCGGACCACCTGCCTGCGTGATTTTGGGCCCTCAATACCCCCACACACCCGCCATAAACTGTACAGATAGCTGGATGTAACCGGACATACACCCACCGGGGGCTTGGCTGGTCTTGATGTCGCGCTTAACCTACGACTCCGTAGGCTACGGAACCGTAGGTAATTCGCTTTGCACCCAGGAGTACCCGTGACGATCACCTCTCCCCACCTCGGCAGCTCGGAGGCGTGGACAGACGCCAAGCTGCTGTACGCGCTGGAAGAGGTGGTCGAGAAGGAACTCAACCGCCACCTGAAGGTCACCAAGGACTGGATGCCCCACGAGTACGTCCCGTGGAGCGACGGCCGGAACTTCCCGGGCTTCTTCGAGGACGGCGAGGCCTGGGACCCGCAGCAGTCCAAGGTCACCGACATCGGCAAGATCGCGCTGGTCGTGAACCTGCTGACCGAGGACAACCTCCCCAGCTACCACCACGAGATCGCGACGCTCTTCGGCCGCAACGGCGCCTGGGGCACGTGGGTGCACCGCTGGACCGCCGAGGAGGGCCGCCACGGCATCGTGATGCGCGACTACCTGCTGGCCTCGCGCGCCGTGGACCCGGACAAGCTGGAAGCGTTCCGCATGCAGCACATGTCGGAGGGTTTCGAGTCCGACAACCGCCACTCCATGCTGCACTCGGTGGCGTACGTGGCCTTCCAGGAGCTCGCCACCCGCATCTCGCACCGCAACACCGGCCACCAGTCCGGTGACCCGGTCTGCGACCGGATGCTGGCCCGCATCGCGCAGGACGAGAACCTGCACATGATCTTCTACCGCAACCTGCTGGGCGCGGCCTTCGAGATCGCCCCGGACCTCACCATGCAGGCCGTGCGCGACGTCGTGGTCAACTTCCGGATGCCCGGACACGGCATGCCCGGCTTCGAGCGGATGGCCGCGCAGATGGCGATCGGCGGGGTCTACAACATGCGGATCCACCACGACGACGTGCTGAGCCCCGTGATCCGCTTCCTCAAGATCATGGACATCGACGGCCTCGGCCCCGAGGGCCAGAAGGCCCAGGAGGAGCTCGGGCTGTTCATGAACGGCCTGGACTCCGAGGCCCGGAAGTTCGACGAGAAGCTGGCCGCCCGCGCCGCGCGCCTCGCCGCCCGCAAGGGCTGACCGATTTCCGCTCGCTCTGGCGAGTGACGCCGATTGCCCTGGCAGAGCCGCGCTCTGCCAGGGTTTCGCGTCATGACCTCGCTCCAGGTGGACATCGACCAGCTGACCCGTCTGACGCGCGCCCTGGACTCCTCCCTGGTCTCCCTGCGGGAGGCCCGGCGCGCTCTGGACCACGTACGGCCCGACCAGCTGGGCACAGCGGATCTCGACGCGGCGTGTGACGGCTTCCAGGAACGGTGGGCCTACGGCACGCAGGAGCTGACCAAACGCGTCAAGGACTTACGGGAAGGCGTGGACCGCAGCGCCGCGGAGTACGCGGAGCTGGACCAGGCCGTCCGCGCGGCCTTCCTGAGGGCGGCGGCCGCCCGTGACTGAGCACGCGGCGCTGGGCTTCGACCCGGCCCCCGGGAATCCCGCCACGGTCCTGGCTCTGGCCAAGAAGCTCAGCGCCTCGGCCACCTCCCTCGGAGAAGCCTCCCGGGTGGTGAAGGACCTGGTCTCCCACAGCTCGGCATGGCAGGGCGAGGCCGCCACCGCCTTCCGCGCCTCCCTCTCGCAGGACCTCCCCCGCTATCTCGGCTCGGCCCACACCTCCCTCGCGGAGGCGGCCCGCCGGCTCACGGGGTGGCACGACACCCTGGTCTCCCACCGCGCGCTGGCCACCCGGTACGAGGCCCGGGCGGCCGCGGCGAAGACGGAGGAGGCCCTGAAGGACGCCCGCCGCCTGGCCAAGGAACTCGCCGCCGAGCACGCGGCGGCGGCCCGCCGGGTGGCGAAGACACTGAACGCGGCGACGGACCGGCTGGCCCCGAAGGAACCGGGCCTGCTGGCCTCCATCTGGAACAAGATCGTCGAGGATCCGGCGGACGCGATGTCGAACGCGTCGGCGATCCTGGGTGCAATCGGAGCGGGCGTGGCCCTCCTCTGCCCGCCGGCAGGGCTCGCGATCATGCTGGTCGGGAGCGGCCTGTCCTTGGCCGCTCTGGCCATGCACACCTCGGACCCGAAGTTCCGCAAGTCCCTGACCGACGGCTTCACCAAGGGCCAGTTCGACGCGGACTTCTGGAAGAGCAGCGTGACCCTCCTGGGAGACACCGTCGGCGCGGTCCCGGGCGTGGCAGCAGTCGCCTCCGGGGCCAAGGCTGGCACGGTGGCCGCGCGGGCCGCGATGGCAGCCGCCCCGGAGAGCAGCGCGGTGGTGGGACTCGCCCCCGGAGCCACCGCGTTCAGGCAGACGGCTTGGAGCACGTCCGAGGATCTACGTCAGCTGGAGAGCCCGCTCACCGGATGGGCCATGCGGTCATCAACTCCGGATGCCAGAGAAGGGGTGGGCGTGGCAGTAGCAACTACAGGTGCGATGACCGCCGCAGGAGACTACGCCTCGGACGACGAAACCCTGGCACAGGGCTCAACAGTCGTGGACGGCACTCGCGGAGTTCTGGAGGACGCTCCCTCGGCGATCAGGAAGTCGGGGCACGTCTTGTCGGTGCTGAGGCCATGACACACCAGAGCAACATTCCGCCGGTCTGGTTCCGCCTACCTCCGGGTTTCCACGACATCGCCGCCGGTGACAGGGCGTCCTTGGACGCGTTCGCCGAGGTGTTGGGCAGTCCCGCGGCACAGCGGGAACTGTCCCAGGTGATGGATGAAATTGAGGGGCTGGCGGAGCACGATGTCGTGCACACGGCACTCGGCTTCCATCCCGAGGACCCTGAGGGCGTCGCCACCTCGCTGTTCTCCCTGGCCGTGCGACGCGTCGAGCAGCCCAACCCCCGGTTCACCGTGGCACGTACCGCTCTGGCCATGGCCCGCTCGCCGCTGTGGACCAGCTCCAACCGCCGGTTCGTTGACCTGCCGTCAACTCTCCCTTGCTGTCTGGTTGCCGGGATCATTTCCCTCCCTGACATGGAGCGAGGTCTATTTCAGGCCAGGGTCGCGACCGCGCATCCAGATGGACTCCATCTGCTGGTCCTCGACCTGACCAGCTCCTCCACCCAGCACGCCGATGCCTACACGGACATCCTCGAAGCAGTCGCTCACACTCTCAGCTTCTCCGACCCCGACCTCTCTGCGAGCGCGCGGACGGCCGCCGGGACCTCACGCATCCTGGAGGTACTCCTATGAGCGTCACCCTGACCAAGGTGGCCTGGGATCACCCGGCGACAGTGGTCGGATATAGGCGGCTGGTCGTCCGTCGCTTCAATTGGGTGCTCTGCCTCGGTGGCCCCCCGCTGACGGCCCTGGCCTTCACCGGTCTCACTCCGCGCGCAGGTTGGGCCTTCGCCTTGATGATCATCGTTTCGACCCCATACCTGCCCTGGGTCGTCGTCACCTACTTCCGCCGTCGTCGCGTGGCCGCCGTGCTCCAGGCCTACCCCTGGCGCGAGTTGCCCTGCCGACACCAGCCCAGGGTGAACGGCAGCCCTGCAAGCGTCGCCATCCCGTTCCGGGAAGACTTCACGGCCATGTTCCGGATCATCCCGTTCCCCGTCCCCTTGGCACTCATGGAGGGCGACCATCCGGACCGGATCTGGTTCGCGGGAGACCCCCGCTTCGGCGGCGTCGTGTCGCCCGTCGGGGGGCACTATCCCGTGCGCGTCGTCCCCCACACGCCGCGCCGGGAGGAGTGCGGTGGCGAGGGGTTCGACCTCGCGCGGCGAGTGGGGCTGGTCCGTGGCAGCGGGAAGGGGACGCGCACCTGATCAGCGGCGGCGGGAGCGCAGTGCGAGGCGCTCGGCCTCCGAGAGGCCGCCCCAGACTCCGAACCGCTCGTCGTTGGCCAGGGCGTACTCCAGGCAAGCCGTCCGCCCCTCGCACGCCCCGCACAGCCGCTTCGCGTCACGCAAGGAGGAACCGGGCTCCGGGAAGAAGAAGCCGGGGCCCGTCTGGGCACACAGGGCAAGGTCGTACCAAGCGGTGTCAGTGGTGGTGGCAGTGGTATTCATCGACATGCCGGTGATACTGACCGCCGCGGATGGACGTCCGATCAACGACTGATCAACACCCTGTCATGCCCCCGGCGCCGGCGCGCTGGCTATGACGGCGAACCGCGCCCCGAAGGGGTCCGCCAGCTTGGCGAACCGGCCGACTCCCTCCATGAACACCGGGGTCAGTCGCACCTTGCCGCCCGACTCCTCCGCCTTCGCCGCGGCCACGTCACAGTCGGCCACCTCGAAGTACGGCGTCCAGTAGGGCCGTTCGGCGTCCTCCACCGGGTCCGTCGAGATCGGCACCAGGCCACCGAAGGCCGCCTCGTCCGTCGTACCGGCCGGCTTGACCATCGTGTACGTTCCGCCCTCGAACGGCATCTCGCTGATCTCCCAGCCGAAGACCGCGCGGTAGAACTCGGCAGCCCCGGCCACGTCGCCCGTGTACAGCTCCGTCCAGCACAGGGAGCCCACGTCCGTCACCGCACCCAGGCCCGTGTTCTTCCTCGGCTGCCACACGCCGAAGCCCACGCCCGCCGGGTCCGCGAATATCGCCATCCGGCCCAGGTCCAGCACGTCCATCGGCTCGAAGGCCACCGTGCCACCCGCCTCGGTCACGGCCGCGGCCGTCGCGTCCGCGTCGGCGCTCTGGAAGTACACCTGCCAGGCGGAGGGGCCCTGCTCCGCGGGGACGGCCATGCCGCCCGCGACGGTCCTGCCCCGGAGGTGGAACATCCCGTACCCGTCGACTTCCTCGCCGCCCGCCTGGAAGTCCCAGCCGAACAGTGCCTCATAGAACCCGGCGGCGCCGTCGATGTCGGGCGTGCCGAAGTCCACCCAGTTCGGGGAGCCGTCCTTGTAGTCAGTGGTGAGCATGGTCCGCACTCCTTCCGCCCCCGGTACCGCGAACACCGTCCCCTTCCCTTCGAGCATCGCACCCCCCACTGACAGCGGCCGCCTTCCCGAACTCAGTGAACGACCGTGCGTTCGGTAAGATGGTGTGATGGCTGACGGACGCGTGGAACGCGGCAACCAGACGCGGCGGGCCGTTCTCGACCGGACGATGAGCATCGCCTCCGTGGACGGCCTGGAGGGTCTCTCCCTGGGGAAGATCGCCGCGGATCTCGGCCTGAGCAAGAGCGGCGTCTTCGCCCTCTTCGGTTCCAAGGAGGACCTGCAGCTCGCCACCGTCCGCGCCGCCGTGGACGTGTTCGTGGACAACGTCGTGCGGCCCGTGCGCCCGGACCCCGACGGTCTCGCCAAGGTGTGGCGGCTGTGCGAGCGCTGGCTCGACTACTCCGGGCGCCGGATCTTCCCCGGCGGCTGCTTCTTCTATTCCGTCTCCGCCGAGTTCGACGCGCGCCCCGGCCCCGTACGGGACGAGATCGCCAGGATCCGCTCCGACTGGACGCGTTACGTGGAGCGGCTGCTGGAGGAGGCGCGGCTGGCGGGCGGGTTCCGGGACACGGTCGACGCGCAGGAGGTGCCACAGCTCGCCTTCGAGCTGACGGCCCTGATGGAACTGGCCAACGCGCACTCCGTCCTGCACGACGACCCGTTGGCGTACGAACGGGCCAGCCGCGGCATCCTCGGCCGGCTGCGTGCGGTGGCGGCCGCCCCGGACGAACTCCCGGAACGGCCGCCTGTGTTCGACCCGGCTTCCTGACCCCGCGCCTCACACGCGTCGGGCGGCCTCGGGCCTGCGCCCGGGCTGGAGGACACGCTCGGACACTGCGAACTCGACCGCCGTCCCGATGACATCGGGGTCGGCGAGGATGCGGCGATGGCCGAGGCCCGTGGTCTCGATCAGGCGGGCCTGCGGACCGTAGGCGGTGGCGATCGCGCGGGACTGGGCGGGGTCGATCACGTCGTCCTCGGTGTCGTGGACGAGCAGGATCGGCGCCCGTACGTCCGTGAGGCGGCGGGCGTCGAGGCGCTGCCAGACGTCGGGGTCGCCGGGGAAGAGGCGGCGCTCGACGTGGGCGCGCAGCGCACGCCCGACGCCCTCGTCCAGGTTCAGTCCGGCGCGGAAGCGGTCCACGAGGTGGTCGAAGTCGGCCACGCCGCCGATGCAGACGACGCGGTCGGCCCGTATGCCGTCGTGCAGCATGGAGAAGGTGGCGAGCACGCCGAAGGAGTGGGCCACGACGGCCGAGAAGTCGCCGTGCTCCGCCTGCAGCCGGCCGATGATGGCGCGGTAGTCGAGGATCGTGGAGGCGCGGCCGTCGGACTCCCCGTGCCCGGGGGCGTCGAAGGCGACCACGGTGCGCCCCTGGGCCCTGAGGGCCTCGACGAATCCGGCGAGACGCGAGGCGCGCGAGGACCACCCGTGCACGATGAGGACGGGCCGCTCCCCGTCGCCCCAGCGGTAGGTGGTCACGGCCGTGCCGTGCACGACCATCCGCCCCCTCTCGGCCCGTGCCATCACCTCCGCCTCCTCGGGCCGCAGGCGCGCCCGCCCGAGAGGCCGGACGAACAGCGCGAAGGCCCGGGGGCCGGCCAGTCCCGGGGCGATCCGGGCGGTGATGTTGAGGGTGGTGCTCAGGAGTGAAGCCATGGGATGCATGCGCGGGTTCTCCGGAATTCTCCTCAGGGCAGCCAGATGCCGAGGGCGAGCCAATGAGAAGATATTAGCACGATCGTTCGTGTTGTTTTATGGCGCCGAACGACCCCTTGTCATCGATACAACGAAATCGTATTGTTCGAAAACATGACGTACGAAATCGTTCCATCCGAATGGTCCGCCCTCCTGGCCCTGCAGCGGGCCACGCACGCCACCCTCCAGGTGCTGGCCGCCGAGCTGGCCGACCTGGATCTCACCGCGTCCGAGATCAACGCGCTGGCCAACCTCGCCGACGGCCACGGGCGCACCGTGTCCGAGCTCGGAGCCGCCGTCGGGACCCGGCCGAGCACGCTGACCAGCGTGCTGGACCGGCTGGAGCGGCGCGGCCACATCACCCGGGGCGCCCGCCCCGGAGACCGCCGGGCGGTGCTCGTCGAGCTCACCGACTCCGGTCGGGTGGCCGCCGCCACCATCCGGCGGGCCATCGCCGAACTGGAGCGCCGCGCGCTCGGCGGCCTGCCCGCCGAGGCCGTCGCCGGCCTGCGCGCCGCCCTGCAAGCCCTGACGGAGGTGCCCTGATGAGCGAGTCCACCTTTGACGCGTTGATGGCCGAAGTGATGGCGACCGCGGAGCGGTTCGGCCACCGCGAACATGTCCATCTGACCTGGCTGGCCGTGCGCCGCTGCGGCATACCCGCGGCGGTCGACCTGATCAGTGAGGGCATCCAGCGCACCGCCCGCTACGCGGGCGCGCCGCAGAAGTACCACGTGACCGTCAGCCGTGCCTGGGTGGAGCTGGTCGGGTACCACGCCGGCGAGTCCGGCGAGGACGACTACGACGCCTTCGCCGACCGCCACCCGGCGCTGCTCGACAAGCGCCTGCTGACCCGCTACTACCGCCCGGCCACGCTGGCCGCCCCCCAGGCCAAGAACGGCTGGGTCGAGCCCGACCTCGCCCCCTTCCCCCGGCTGGACGCCGCCGTTTAGCGGCAGTCAGTCCTCGTGCTTCGCCCGGCTGGGCTGGACCCGCTTGGGTTCGCCCGGCATCTTCGGGTAGTCCGGGGGGTAGGGCATGTCGCCCAGGCCGTGCTCGTGTTCGTCGCGGGCCGCGAGTTCCAGCACGGCGTCCAGGGCGAAGGCGTGCTCGTCCATGTCCGCGTGCAGATCGCCCAGTTCGGCGAAGCGCGCCGGCATCGTCACGATGTCGAAGTCGCGGGGCTCCGCGTCGTCCACCTCGTCCCAGCGCAGTGGCGCCGATACCGGGGCGTGCGGGCGGGGGCGGACGGAGTAGGCGGAGGCGATCGTGCGGTCGCGGGCCGTCTGGTTGTAGTCGACGAAGATCCGCTCGCCGCGCTCCTCCTTCCACCAGGCCGTCGTGACCTTGCCGGGCATGCGGCGTTCCAGTTCCCGGCCCAGCGCGATGGCGCAGCGCCGGACCTCGGTGAACGTCCAGCGCGGCTCGATCGGCACGAAGACGTGCAGTCCGCGGCCGCCCGAGGTCTTGGGCCAGCCGCGCAGACCCAACTCCTCCAGCAGGGCGCGCAGTTCATGGGCGGCCGCCACCGCGTGGTGATAGTCGGTGCCCGGCTGCGGGTCCAAGTCGATCCGGAGCTCGTCGGGGCGGTCGGTGTCCTCACGCCGCACCGGCCAGGGATGGAAGGTGAGGCAGCCCAGGTTGACCGCCCACAGGACGGCGGCCGGTTCGGTCGGACAGATCTCGTCGGCCGTGCGGCCGCTCGGGAAAGCGATGTGAGCGGTGGGGATCCAGTCGGGAAGGTTCTTCGGTGCCCGCTTCTGGAAGAAGGACTCGCCCTCCACCCCGTCCGGAAAGCGTTCCAGGGTCGTCGGCCGGTTGCGCAGGGCGCGGGTGATGCCGGGCGCGACCGCGAGGTAGTACTCGGCCACGTGCCGCTTGGTGAGGCCGCGCTCCGGGAAGTACACCTTGTCCGGGCTGGACAGCCGTACCGTCCGCCCGCCCGCGTCCAGCTCGATCGCACTACCGGCAGCACCCATGTGCGCCACGGTAGGCGGGCCGGGCGATGCGCGCATACCGGGCGGGCCAGGACGTACCGCCGCAGAATCAATGGCATGGATCTGCCAGTGATGCCGCCCGTGAAGCCGATGCTCGCCAAGTCCGTGGCGAAGATCCCGCCCGGGATGCAGTACGAGGCCAAGTGGGACGGCTTCCGGGCCATCGTGTTTCGCGACGGCGATGAGATCGAGATCGGCAGCCGCACGGGAAAGTCCCTGACCAGGTATTTTCCCGAGCTGGTGGAGGCGCTGAAGAGCAATCTGCCGAGTCGCTGCGTCATGGACGGTGAGATCGTGATCGTCCATGAAGGGCGTCTCGATTTCGACCGGCTGACCGAGCGGATCCATCCCGCGCAGTCCCGCGTCGCCCTGCTGGCCGAGACCACCCCGGCCGGCTTCGTCGCCTTCGACCTGCTCGCCCTCGGCGACGAGGCGCTCCTCGACACCCCGCTCGCCGACCGCCGTACCGCCCTCGCCCGGTCCCTCTCCACTGCTCGGCCCCCCGTCCATCTCGCGCCCGCGACCACCGATCCCGCGCTCGCGCAGGAGTGGTTCGAGCGATTCGAAGGCGCCGGGCTCGACGGGGTGATCGCCAAACCCCTCGATCTCCCCTACCGGCCCGATGCCCGCCTCATGTTCAAGGTCAAACACGAACGTACGGCCGATGTCGTCGTCGCGGGTTTCCGTTTCCACAAGAGCGGTCCGATTGTCGGATCGCTGCTGCTCGGCCTGTACGACGCCGACGGCGCCCTCCAGCACGTGGGCGTGTGCGCCGCCTTCCCCATGAAGCGCCGCGCCGAGCTGGTGGAGGAACTCGAACCCCTGCGGATGCCCGACCCGACCGGCCATCCCTGGGCCGCATGGGCCGATGAGTCCGCCCATGAGAGTGCCCGGCTGCCCGGCGCCCAGAGCCGCTGGACCGGCAAGAAGGACCTCTCCTGGGTCCCGCTGCGCCCCGAGCGGGTCGTCGAGGTGAGGTACGACCACATGGAGGGCGACCGCTTCCGGCACACCGCCCAGTTCCACCGCTGGCGCGCCGACCGGACCCCCGAGAGCTGCACCTACACCCAGTTGGAGGAGGTCGTCGGCTACGACCTCGCCGAAGTGCTCGGCCCCGCCGCCGGCACCGCCGCCGGGACCTCCGGCTGAGCGGCGGCAGGGCCGCCCATCCCGGCTCGACCCGCTCCGCCGCGATCCCCCTCACCCCGCCGTCAGCTTCTCCCACTCCTCCCGGTCCGGCCCCGCCGCGTTCGGCACGTAGTCCGGCCGGGCCGCCAGCCAGCGCGCCACCCGGGCACGGATCTCCGGATCGGCGTACGCCCGCTCCGGCGGCTCCGCCAGGTGCCGGACCCTCGCCCGCGCCCGCATCACCTCGGGATCCTCCAGCGCGCATTCGAACAGCGCGGACACCTCGCGCACCGTCCCGCCGCGCCCGGCCCGCGTCGCGAAGCGCTCCCCGATCGCCGCGTCGGCGACCACCTGGAAGTCGAACCACGGCTTGAGGGTGCGTTCGGCCCAGGCGTGGTGATCAGTGGCGTACCGCACCGATCCCGGGTCCCGGTGCACCGTACGGGCCACTCTGCGGGCGGCCCACAGGGCGAGCGAGGTGCCCTGTCCCAGAGTCGGGTTGGTGTGCGTGATCGAGTCCCCGACCGGCACCAGTCCCGTCACCACCGGGCCCTGTTCGTCGACCAGCGTGCTCCACCGGTTGTCCAGGCTCGCCGTGGCCAGGACGCCCGACAGCGGTTCGGCGCCGAGGGCCAGCCAGGCCGCGCCGGGCGGGAAGGCCCGCGCCGCCGCCTCGAAGACGGCTGGGTCGCGCAGCGCCGAGCGCGTCGTGTCCGCGGTGTGCACGAACAGCGTCACGGCGAACGACCGGTTGTCGGCCGGGAAGACGGCGCACCCGGCGAAGGCGCCGCCCGTCACCGCCCACGGCCGGCGCGGCCCCTCGTCCATGCCCTCCGGCAGCCGGTACCAGCGGCAGAAGTAGGCGAGCCCGGTGCGGTGCCGTTCCACGACGGGCGGCCTGCAGCCCACCTCGGCCAGCCTGCGCTCGGTGCCCCCGCGCCGCCCGCCGGCGTCCACGACCAGGTCCCCCGCGTAGCTCCCGGTCTCGGTGGTCACTCCCGTCACCCGGATCCCGGTGGCCTCGGACGACCCGGGGGCCGCGGTCAGCCCGGTGACCGGCTCCCCGCACCGGACGACGACCCCCGGTTCCGCGCGCAGTGCCGTGGCCAGAGCGCTCTCCAGCACGATCCGCCGGGCCTGCAGCATCACGAGGTCCTCGTCCCCGGGCCGCTCGGGGGGACGGACGTCGAACCAGTCCAGCTCGTGCCGTTCGCGGGCGCCGAGCCGGAGCATCTCGGCGTGGACGTCGGGAAGGTCGCCGCGCAGGACGTTGCGGGCGGCCCCGAGCAGTACGTGCGGCTGGGCCGCCTGCGGTACGGTCGGCCGCCGCCAGTCGAAGAAGTCACGGTCGAGGGCGGTGCCCGGGGTCCGGGGATCGCACTCGAAGACCTCCGCCGTGTGACCGCGCCGCGCCGCGAGCAGGGCGGTGGCGGGCCCCGCGACACCTCCGCCGATGACCAGCACATGTGCCATGGAGCGTCCCTCCGAGCCGTTGGACCGTACGACGATCACACTGCCCAGAGCCTGCGCGAACGAGGGCCGGCCGAAACCCGCACATTCATCCATGAATCGCTCACACGTCCGATCGATGGGCCTCCAGGGCCTGCCGGGTCTCGGCCTCGATCAGGTCGCCATTGACGGCCGCGGCAGCCTGTGCCCCCTGGGCGGCCGCGCCCGCGACCTTCTCCAGCGGAGAGGTCACGTTCCCCGCGACCCAGACCCCGCGCAGCGCCGTGGCTCCGGTGGCCGGATCGGACTCGACGCAGGTGCCGATCGCCCGGCCGTCCCGCTCCACGACCGCGGTCGGCAGGCCGAGGCTCGTCAGGACCCCGGAGCGGGCGGTGAACCGCGGGGCCACCACCAGGGCCCGGCACTCCACCTCGCCGCCGCCCGCCAGGGTCACCCCGGTCAGCCGGTCGCCCCGCACCGCGAGGCCGGTCACCTCGCCCTCGACGATCCGGATCCCGAGGGCCGCCAGCAGCTCGCGCTCCTCGGCACCGAGCCTCCAGGTGTGCGCCAGCAGGGTGGTCCGCCCACTCCACTGCCGCCAGAGCTGCGCCTGATGCACGGCGAGCGGGCCGTCGGCCAGCACCGCGATCGGCTGGTCCCTGACCTCCCAGCCGTGGCAGTACGGGCAGTGCAGCACGTCCCGCCCCCAGCGCGCGCCGAGCCCCGGCACGGCGGGCAGCTCGTCCACCAGTCCGGTGGCGACCAGCAGCCGGCGCGCCCGTACCGTCGAGCCGTCCCCGCAGCGGACCAGGAAACCGCCGTCGGGCAGCCGGTCCGCGGCCACGACCGTGCCCGGCCGGATCTCCCCGCCGTAGCCGGTCACCTCCGCGCGCCCCCTGGCCAGCAGTGCGGCCGGGCTCTCCCCGTCCTGGCCCAGGTATCCGTGCATGTGTGCGGCCGGGGCGTTGCGCGGACTGCCGGAGTCGATCACCAGTACCGAACGGCGGGCCCGGACCAGCGTGAGTGCCCCGGCGAGCCCGGCGGCCCCAGCGCCCACGACCACCACGTCGAACGAGCTGTCCCTTGCGTTGTCCATGCCTGTGAGGGTCTGCCCCCGGCGGCCCGCTTGACAAATGTTCTTGCCGAAGCGGCAAATGGAGCCATGGCCACCGAGGAGCAGGACGAGGAACTCGCGGGGGTGCTCACCGCCGTGGGCCCGCGGCTGCGCACCCTGCGCCGACAGCGCGGCACCACGCTCGCCCAGCTCAGCGAAACCACCGGCATCTCGCTCTCGACGCTCTCCCGGCTGGAGTCGGGGCAGCGCAGGCCGACGCTGGAGCTGCTCCTTCCGCTGGCCAGGGCGCACCGGGTGGCGCTGGACGAGCTGGTCGGCGCCCCGGAGACCGGGGATCCCCGGATCCGCCCGCGCCCCTTCGTCCGGCACGGCAGCACCTACGTGCCGCTGACCCGGAACTTCGGCGGGGTCCATGCCTTCAAGCAGATCCTCCCGCCCCTCGACGGTCCGCCGCCCGAGCCCGAAATGCAGGTCCACGAGGGCTACGAGTGGCTGTACGTGCTGTCCGGACGCATCCGGCTGCTGCTCGGCGAGCACGACCTCGTCCTCGGCCCCGGAGAGGCCGCCGAGTTCGACACACGCACCCCGCACGCCTTCTTCAACGCGGGTCCGCAGGCGGCCGAGTTCCTCAGTCTCTTCGGCCCGCAGGGCGAGCGGATCCACGTCCGGGCGCGGCCCGCCACCCCATCGGAAGGACGTCCATGAGCGCCACCGACGAGCAGTCCGAGCACCCCCAGCATCCCGACCACCCGCACGCCGCGCGTCCTGAGCGGGCCGCGCCGACGCCCCATGCCGTCGTCGGGGTCGGACTGGTCGTCGTGGCCCCGGACGGCCGGGTGCTCCTCGGCCAGGCGCACGACGGCCGCTGGGAACTGCCCGGCGGCAAGGTCGACCCCGGGGAGGGCTTCGAGCAGGCCGCGGCCCGGGAGCTCGCCGAGGAGACGGACCTGAGGGCGGACCCCGGGTCGGTCAGCGTCCTGTCCGTGCAGATCGAGGCGGTGTCCGGCCTGACCCGGCTGACGGCAGCCGCCGTCACCACCTCGGCGCAGGGCGTCCCCACCGTCACGGAACCGCACAAGATCGCCCGCTGGCAGTGGTTCGCCCCGGCCGAGATCCCGTCGGCCCTGTACCTCCCGTCGGCGGCCGTGCTGCACGCCTGGCGCCCGGATCTCGCCCTTCTGCCGCAGGTCCCCTCGCACGACTACCGGATCTCGGGACCGGCGCCGAGCGCCTGAGCACCCGCAGCCATGCCCGTACCCGTACCCGTACCCGCAGCCACCGCCTAGCTGGTGGCCGTCAGTACCGTCACCGTGGTCACCGCCACCATCGCGGCCTGCATGTCGCGGATGGCCGTCCGGACGCTCTCGGCCGCCCACTGGCCGGCGGCTATCTCCGCCGACCTCACGGACACCTCGCCCGGCTTCCGGTCGGGGAAGGCGAGCCGGTGCAGCTTGGCCGAGTGGATCAGGGCGATGAGGCCCGCCGTGCGCTCGTCCGGCTCGGCGCCCTCGATGACGACGCTGTGGAGCCGCTCGCGCAGGGCGCGCTCGACGGTGCCGTCGACCTCCGGGTAGCGGCGCTGCGGGAACATGCCGAGCACCTTGTGCACCTGTGCCACCACGAGCCCGCGCTCGCCCAGGCTCTCCAGCGCGGCGGCGACCGCCTTCGGCTGGTCCTTCGTCAGCCAGTCCGTCACCCTGCGCTTGCTGCGGCCCCGCAGCCATGCCTCCATCAACCGGATCCGGCCGTCGAGCAGTTGCTCCCCGGTGGACTCGGTGTTCCTGAGCTCCAGGTACTTGCCCGATACCGACACCCGCTCCGCCATCACGAGCTCCAGCAGGAGCGCGCCCGCCACGGCCCAGCCCGCCGACTGGCGCTGTCGTGCCGCCCCGGACTCGTCTTCCAGGGAGAGCAGCATGATCTCCTCGGCCAGTGTGATCCTCACTTGCGCCCCCCGTCGTCCATCCGTCCGCCCCGCTGCCCGGTCGGCCGACTGCCCAACTGCCCGGCTGTCCCACGGCCTCGAAGGAGAGGACGTGCACCGGCCCCCGGAAGTTCCTTGCCGCACCTGCCGGATCCACCGGATCTGCCGCACCTGCCGAACCGGCCGGCCCCGGCAATCCCCCGCCGCCGCCTACCCCCGCAACACCACCTTCGGCGCGAAGTTCCCCTCCTCCAGGTCCTCCGCCAGCAGCCGCTTCGCGATCGCGTCCGCCGCCACCCGCAGTTCGGCGCTGCGCGGCCGCCCGCGGTCCTTCTCCAGCTCGTCCTTGAGCCAGTCCCCCCACGCCTTCGAGATCACATCGGCCTCCCGCTGTCCGGCCGGGGTGAGGGTGAAGAAGCTGCCGTCGCGGCTGAGGAAGCCCTCCTGCTCCATCCGGTCGTAGACCGGGACCAGTACCTCCGGTGGGAGGGAACGGCGCCCGGCGATCAGCCCGAGGCTGGCATAGCCGATCGTCCGGGTCATCACCTCCACCTGCATGACCGCCCAGGCGGCCGCGATGTCCAGCCGGGTCTCGGAGCCCTCGACGATCCCGCGGGCCGTGTCCGCCCCCATGTTCCGCACGAGCTTGCCCACGGCCAGCTCCAGCAGCTTGGCCGAGTTGCCCGAGGCCGTGGCCGGCGAGCCGAAGCCGTCGCCCATGTCCGTGGACCCGGCCCGGGCGCTGTCGCGCAGCTTGACCTGCTTGAGGAAGAGCCCGACGACGAACCCGAAGACCGCGACCGGCACCGTCCAGAGGAACACCGTGTGCAGGGCCTCCGCGTACGCGTCGATCACCGGGGCGGCGGCCTCCGGAGGGAGCTGGTGCACGCCTTCCGGGGTGGACGCGGCCTTGGCCAGCTGCGCCGGGTCCTGCCCGGTGAGCCGTGCCGCCTCCGCGACCGCCGCCTCCAGTCCGGGCCCCAGGTGGTTCGCGTAGATCGTCCCGAAGACCGCCGTCCCGAAGGCGCTGCCGAGCGTACGGAAGAAGGTGACACCGGAGGTGGCCGTGCCGAGGTCGGCGTAGTCGACGGTGTTCTGCACGGCGATCGTCAGCACCTGCATGGACAGGCCGATGCCCGTGCCGAGCACGAACATGTACAGGGATTCCAGCAGGGTGCTGGTCCCCGGCTGCATCCGTGACAGCAGGTACAGGCCGATGCCCATGACCGCGTTGCCCACGATGGGGAAGATCCGGTACTGGCCGGTCTTGCTGGTGACGTTGCCGCTGAAGACGGAGGCGAGCAGCAGGCCGAAGACCATGGGCAGGGTGCGGACGCCCGAGATCGTGGCCGAATCACCGTCGACGTACTGGAGGTAGGTCGGCAGGAACGTCATCGCACCGAGCATCGCGAAGCCGACGACGAAGCTCAGTACGGAGCACACGGCGAAGACCGGATTGCGGAAGAGCCGCATGGGCAGCATGGGCTCCGCGGCCCGCGTCTCGGCCAGGCAGAACAGGGCCAGGGCGACGGCGCCCCCCGCGAACAGGCCGATGATCACGGGTGAGGTCCAGGCGTACTCGTTGCCGCCCCAGCTGGTGGCCAGGATCAGCGCGCTGGCGCCGATCGCGACCAGTGCGATGCCCAGGTAGTCGATCGTCGGCCGCCCCGAGGCCCGCACCGCCGGGATCGTCCGGGCGGCGGCGATGACGACGAGGATCGCGATCGGGACGTTGACGTAGAAGCACCACCGCCAGGTCAGCTGATCGGTGAAGAAGCCGCCGAGCAGCGGTCCGATCACGGTGGCGACCCCGAAGACGGCGCCGATCATGCCCTGGTACTTGCCGCGTTCGCGCAGGGGCACCACATCGGCGATCAGTGCCATGGCGGTGACCATCAGGCCGCCGGCCCCGATGCCCTGGACGCCGCGCCACACGATCAGGAGCGTCATGTTGCTGGACAGACCGCACAGGAAGGAGCCGCTGATGAAGACGATGGCGGAGATCTGGAAGATGAGTTTCCGGCCGAAGAGGTCGCCGAACTTGCCCACCAGCACGGTCGACACGGTCTCCGCGAGCAGGTAGGAGGTCACCACCCACGACATGTGGTCCCCGCCGCCGAGGTCCCCCACGATCGTGGGCAGGGCGGTTCCGACGATCGTCTGGTCGAGTGCCGCCAGCAGCACACCGAGCATGATCGTGCCGAAGATGACGTTGCGCCGCCGCCGGTCGAGCACGGGAGGTGCGGTGGCTGTGTCGGGGGCAGTGGTCACCCTCGCACTGTCACAGCGCGCCCGCCGCACCGCATGCGGCGCTGCGCCGTACGGGGGAACGCGCGCCGGGGTCAGCGCAGGTGGGCCAGGCCCGGGTGCTCCGCCGCGTACCCGTCGACCAGCCGCCGGGCCACGCCCACCGAGTCGACCAGCGGATGGAGTGCGAAGGCCTTGACCGCGTCCGCCCGCGAACCGCTCGCGGCCGCCGCCAGGATCTCCCGCTCGACCGCCTTGACGGCTGTCACCAGCCCCACCGCGTGCAGGGGCAGCTGCGCGACGCCCACCGGGTGGGCGCCGTTCGCGTCGACCAGGCAGGGCACCTCGATGACGGCCTCGGCGTCGAGGACGGACAGCGTCGAGCGGTTGCGGACGTTGAGGATCAGCGTGGCCCGCTCGTCCCGGGCGATGGCCCGCATCAGCGCGAGGGCGACCTTCTCGTAGCCGCCGGATTCGAGGTCGCTCCCGTCGCGCTCCCCGACCCCCGCCGCCTCGCGGTTCTCGGCCATGTACGTGGCCTCGCGCTCGGCCCGGGTGCGGTCCCAGGCGGCCAGCGCCGCCCCGGCCGGTGCTCCGGCCCGGCCCGCCTCGGCGTAGAAGCCTCGCTGCTGGTCGCGCAGGAAGGCCCCGCGCGTCTGCTTGGCCTCCTGGTACGCCCGTACGGTGTCACGGTTGAAGTAGTAGTAGTGCAGGTACTCATTGGGGATCGCGCCGAGCGAGCGCAGCCAGTCGGCCCCGAAGAGCCGGCCCTCCTCGAAGGACTCCAGGGCCTCGGTGTCGGCCAGCAGCCGGGGCAGCTCGTCGCGGCCGCCGATGCGCAGCCCGCGCACCCACCCCAGGTGGTTGAGGCCGACGTAGTCGATCCATGCCTCCTGCGGCCGGGCGCCCAGCAGCCGGGCGATGCGCCGGCCCAGGCCGACGGGGGAATCGCAGATGCCGATCACCCGCTCGCCGAGCTCCTCGGCCATCGCCTCGGTGACCAGCCCGGCCGGGTTGGTGAAGTTGATGACCCATGCCTCGGGGGCGGTACGGGCGATCCTCCGGGCGAGCTCGCGGGCCACGGGCACGGTCCGCAGGCCGTACGCGATCCCGCCCGCGCCCACCGTCTCCTGGCCCAGGACACCCTCGGCCAGGGCGATCCGCTCGTCCGCGGCGCGCCCTTCCAGGCCACCGACGCGGATGGCGGAAAAGATGAAATCGGCCCCGCGCAGGGCCTCGTCGAGGTCCCCGGTGGCCGTGACGGCCGGGGCGTCCACCGCCGGGCCGTCCGCCGCGGCGGCCGCGGCCTGGTCCCCGAGCACCCGGGCCATGGCGGTGAGCCGCGCCGGGTCCTCGTCGTACAGCGTCACGTGGGACACCCTGCCCTCGGCCCGGTCGCCGAGCAGGGCCCCGTAGACGAGCGGTACCCGGAAGCCGCCCCCGCCGAGGATCGTCAGCCGCACGCCCCTACCGCCTTTCGCCCCTGCAGATCGTGTTGCCGGCGCCGCCGCCGCGGTCGCCGATGCCACGATCGGTGACACGATCGGTGACACGACCGGTGGCACGCGGCCGACGGCACACACCCGTCGGCACCAGTCTGCCCCGGCCGGTCACTCCACCGGCGACGGCACGGCGCGCAGCCTGGCACCCTGCTGGTGCGTGAAGCCGCCGCCGCCCTGGACCGGGCCCCTCGGCGCGCCGGTCGGCGTCGAGAGGACGAGGGTGATCCGGGTCAGTCCCATCTCGCCGAGCATCCGGCTGGTTTCGGCCACCATCCGGCAGCGCACCAGTCCCCATCGCGGGTCGGGGTGGCGCACGGTGCGCACCGCTCCGTCCAGCTCGGCGGCGTCGGTCCCGTGCGTGCTCAGCCAGTGCGGCACCCCGTACCGGTAGGCCGCCTCCATGAACGGGTCACGGGCCACCTCCTGGCGGATGCTGCGCAGCCCCTCGTCCTCGGGAGCCCCGGCCAGCGCGGTCGCGAACTGGGCCAGCAGCGGTACGCACCAGGCCGGTTCGTGGTCCTCCAGTACGGCCGCCGCGTCCGGGTGGAACAGCACGAAGCGCAGGAAGTTGTCGTCCGGCAGGGCCGTCGGGTGCGGCCGCACGGACTGGAAGAGCTGGTCGAAGGCCGAGTTGGTCAGGGCCACGTCCCAGCGGTGGTCGACCAGGAAGCTCGGGTAGGGCACGGACTCCATGAGGGCCGCGTAGTCGCACAAGTAGTCGCGCTGCGCGGGGTCCTCGGGAAGCCGGTTCTCCTCGGCGGCGCGCCACGTGGGCGGCGGGTCGCGGTCGACCATGACGCGGAACAGCCAGAAGCACTGCCGCTCGCTCATCTCCAAGGCCTCGGCCAGGGCGAGGAGTTTACGGTCCGTCCACTCCTTGACCAGGCCTCTTTCCCAGTTCCCGTACGCGCGCACGCTGATGCGCAGCCGGGCGGCGAGGTCCTCCTGGCTCAGGCCCAGCTCCTCGCGGCGCTGGCGCAAAATCTCCTTGCGTCGCTCCGACCGCACGGCACCACGGGCGGATTCCTCGCCCGTCATGCGCTCTTCACCGGCTCGGGCGAGTCCATCGGACGGGCCCACCGCTGCGAGATGTGGCACTGAGAGCTCCCCCTCCTCCGGTATGGATCTTCATTTCCGTGTGGCGATCCTGCTACCGACTTCATTCGAGTGTCAACTATTGTGGCAATTCCAGCCTCTTGACAGCTCATTCCCGCCACAGCTGTGGCACGTTATAGCCCTTCTGGGCGAGAGCGGCTAGATTCCAGAAGCCGACCATGTGCCCATACCGACTTCGCGCGATCTAGGAGAACCACTGGTGACAGACGGCTTCCCGGCTCCCGTCGCGGTAGCCAACGCACCCCTGGCAGCCACCATCACGCGTGTCGCCGAACTCGCGGGCAAGATGGGCCGCGACCTGAACCAGGTCTTCGACCTGCGGCGGCTCTCCGAGGCCTCCGGCGTGCCCACGGACGTGGTCAGGACCCTGCTCGACGGCAGGCCGGCCGGCGAACCCGATCTGCAGACCCGGTTCCTCCAGCGCCTCGACCTGCTCCGGCGGACCCGTGTCAAACCGAACGGCCGCCGGTACACGCAGCAGGAGATCGCGGACGGCGCCGGCATGTCGCGGCAGCAGGCCGGGGCCCTGATCAACGGCGACCGACGCCCCACCATGGAACACTGCGACGCGATCCAGCGGTTCTTCGGAGTGCACGCCGGGTTCCTCACGGCACACGATTCCGACGCCCTCACGGACGCGCTCCAGCGGACCGAACAACAGCTGCTCCAGGACTTCGCGGGGCGGGCGCGGGAAACCGTACCGGCCTCGGCCGCATCGGCGGGCGATCCACTGGCAAGACTCCTCCAGAACCACGGTGTACGGGGCATCGCCTGGCGCGCCGCCCAACTGCCCAGCGACAAGCACCGGGACAAGGTGACCGAATGGCTGGACATGCTCCTCGAAAGCGTAAAACCGAACGAGTCCTGACCCAGTCGAAAGCCTGGGTCTGATCCTTGAGTCCTGATCCGGATCCGCGCCGACGGGGAGAACGGTGAGCATAGGCAGAGAGCAGCGGCGGTTGTGCGGGGAGCTGGTGGCCGGCATCCGGCTGACCGCCCCCGTGGAACCCGTGGACCTCTACGCTGCCCTCTGCGAGGGCATGAGCAGACACCGCGGCCGCCGGGTGGACTTCCGGATGGCCTCGTTCCCACCGCGGACGGCCAGCGGCCTGTGGCTCGACATGGCGGACCGCGATCTCGTCGTCATCGAGGAACGCACCGCGCCGGACCACCAGCTGGTGATCCTGGGTCACGAGCTCTGGCACATGAAGGCCGGCCACTGCAGTCACCACGTCGACGGCGCCGCCGTCGCCGCGCGGCTGCTGACCGACGAGGCCGACATCGGCGAGACGGTCCGCCGGGTCGCCGCGCGCACGCGCGCCGACGTCCGGGAGGAGACCGAGGCCGAAACCTTCGGCTTACTGCTGGGCAGCAGGTGCCGGAACTGGCTCGCCGGATCGGCGAGCCACCGGGCCCCGGTCCAGCGCGATCAATTGGCGGGCCGGATCGAGGCCTCGCTGGGCTACCGGGGGCACAGGAACGACCGTTGAACGGCGAGGACTACTACATACCGGCGGCCGCGATGGCGATCTCGCTCGCCTTCAAGCTGCCGGCCCTGCGGCACAACTGGCGCGACCCGCTCCTGCGGTCGGTCGTCGCCCTGCTGACTCTTGCGGGAGCGGTGTTCACCTTCGCCGCCCCACCCACCATCGCGGCCGTCAACCGCTGGACCGGGATCGTCAACGTCTCGGCCCCCCTGGTGTACTGCCTGATCACCGCGTTCAGCGCCTCCTGCCTGATCCTGATGGTCAACTGGCGGGGCGGCCCGCCCGAACAGACCGAACGCATCTCGCGCCGCTGGATCCTGGGCTACAGCGTGGTGGTCGTGGCCCTGATCGTGCTCTTCGCCCTCGGCGAGACCCCGGAGGAGCGGCTGCGCGACTTCGACACCCACTACGCGAACACGCCCTACATCGGGCACATGATCGCCCTCTACCTGGTGGCGCACCTCGTGGCCGCGGTGGTGATGGTGGTCCTGTGCTGGCGCTGGTCGCTGCAGGTGCGCGGATGGCTGCGGGTCGGCCTGGTGATCATCGTCGTCGGCTACCTCTTCAACCTCTCCTACGACGCCACCAAGATGACCGCCGTCGTCGCCCGCTGGACCGGCCACGACCTCGACGGCCTGAGCACCTTCGTCGCCCCGCCGCTCGCCTCCCTCGGGGCGCTGATCAGCGCAATGGGCTTCGTGGTGCCGCTCGTCTGCCAGCGCCTGTCGGACCACTGGCAGATCTGGGCGACGTACCGCCGGCTCGGCCCGCTCTGGCAGGAGGTGCAGATCTCCGCACCCAGCGGCACCCCCTCCGTGCAGATGGCCTGGTGGTCCGCGGCCGAACTGCGGGTGATCCAGCGCGAGTCGGACATCCACGACGGCTTCCTGCACCTCGGCCCGTACTTCGACAAGGGCCTGCGCGACGACGCCTACGAGAGCGCCGTCGCCGAGGGGGCCGACGAGGAGGCCGCCCGGGCGGTGGCCGACGCCGCCATGGTCGCGGCCGCCGTGCGGGCCCGCTCCGCCGACCCCGACGGAAAGATCATCGGGGAGGACGAGGAGACCCTCCTCGACACCGCCGACGGTCCGCGCGACCTCCTGCGCATCTCCCACGCTCTGCGGCACTCGCCGGTGGTGCAGGAGGTCCGGCGTCAGGTCACCGTGTAGCGGCGACCTGCGTCCGCCGGCCGCCGCCACCCGACCGCCCGCCGCCCGCCGCCCGCCGCCCGCCGCTCAGCGGGTGGCGGCCGCCACGGTCGCCGACGCCGGGAAGAGGTCCTGGAACGGTGCGGCCGAATCGATCCCGTCCCGCCCGTACGGCGCGTCGAAGCTCCACACCATGAAGAGCAGGAACACGATCAGCGCGCTGAACAGCCCGGCGAGCAGCAACTCCCGCCCGGAGCGGCGGATCTGCAGGGTGAAGATCAGCCCGACCGTGACCACCCCGCCGACCAGCAGCCCGAACCACACCACGCCCGGCAGGGTGGACTCGGAGCTCTGCATCCGCGAGTGCCGCGCGTCGTCGGCGGCGGCGATGTGGTCCAGCAGCGGCTGGTAGGCCTGCGCCTGGAGCTCGGTGGCCGGGCTCTGGTGCGTGACGTCGCTGCGCAGCTTGCCGAGCAGCGCGGCCCCCTCGGCCGAGGCGCCGTCGCCGGAGGTCAGCAGCGGCCAGTCCACGGCGACGGTGTGGGAGACGTACGCGTCCACCTCTCCCCGGATGCGGTCGCGGACGGCCGCCGGGTAGACGTCGGCGCGCTGGGTGACCTCGTACAGGGCCTGGGCCTCGCGGCGCACGCTGTCCTCGGCGGCGCCGCGCGCCTCCCAGACTCCCGCGATGGCCAGGCCCAGCACGATCGCGTAGACCACGCCCACCATCATCGTCATGTACTCGATGACATCGGGGGTTTCGCTGGTGTCCTCGTCGTCGGCGGCCCGGCGGTGCCGGATCGCGGTGATGGCGAGGACGACGGCGCAGACGAGCGCCATGGCGATGGCCAGGACCAGCCATTCGGACACGTGGATTCTCCCGGTGTGGATCGATGGATCGATGAACAGGCGATCGGCGGACGGGGCCGCGGGGGTGCGCGGCGGTCAGCCGCGGCTCTTGGAGCGTGGGCGCAGGGCGGCAGCGGCGAGGACGGCCGGGGTGGTGACGACGACCATCAGCATCACGGTGGACATCCCGCCCGGGCCGCGCCGCTCCACGGCCACCGAGCGGTACGGACGCACGTGGAAGGCGCTCACCCGTGCGACGGCGGCCCTGGCCGCGGGCGGGGCGGGTGCCCCGGCCGGCGCCGGTTCGGATGCGTCCCCGGGACCCGGCGCGGGTACCGGCGGCTCCGGCTCCCCGGGCCCGGCCTCCGCGGAAGGCCGCACCGCACCCGGCGCACCGACCGCACCCACCGTGTCCCCCACGCCCGCCGCGCCCCGCGGCTCCGGCCGCCCGGGCCGCGCCGGCGGCTCGGGACGCGCGGGCCGGCCCGCGGGGGTGGCCGACTGCGCGGGCCGCCCGGGGTGACGCACGGTGGGACGGTCGGTACCCGGCACGCCCACCCGCACCGGGGGCTGTCCGGGCGGCGGCCGGAAGACCGGCCTGCTCGGCTGCCCGGCCGGTACGCACAGGTCGACACGGGCTCCGCGGCCGTTGCCGTCACCGGCGACCGCCACGTGGCCGTGCAGCGGGCAGAGCGCCGCCACCAGGCCCGCCCCGGCGAAGTACTGCCAAGCGGTCACCGCGCGCCTCCCGAATTCCGGAGCAGATGAATGGGCTACCGCTGAAGAAACGATCAAGGGGCGGCTTCGACACGCGGCGGACGGGTGCCGTTCCCGGATGCGGCATGATGTCGCCATGGCTACCGAGGGGGCGGACGCCCGTCTGATCGCAGGGCGCTACCGGCTCGACGCCAGGCTCGGACGCGGTGGCATGGGCATCGTGTGGCGCGCCACCGACCAACTGCTCGGCCGCAGCGTCGCCGTCAAGGAGGTCGTGCTCGACCCCGCGCTGTCCGCGGACGAGGCCCGGCAGCAGCGTGAGCGCACACTCCGCGAGGCACGGGCGGCCGCGCAGCTCAAGCACCCCCACATCATCGTGGTGCACGACATCGTCGAGGACGGCGAACTCCCCTACATCGTCATGGAGCTGGTCGAGGGCGGCTCCCTGGCCGACCGGCTCGCCCGCACCGGTCCGGTGGACGTCACGGAGGCGGCCCGGATCGGGGTCGCTCTGATCGGCGCCCTGCGGACGGCGCACGCGGCCGGGGTGCTGCACCGGGACATCAAGCCGGCGAACGTCCTGCTGGAGGCGCCCGGCGGCCGGCCCGTGCTCACCGACTTCGGCATCGCGCAGGTGTCGGGCGCGACGACGCTCACCACCACCGGGTCCTTCGTCGGTTCCCCCGAATACACCGCGCCCGAAAGGATGTCGGGACAGACGCCGGCGGGGCCCGAGGCCGATCTGTGGTCCCTGGGCGCCCTGCTCTGCGCGGCCCTCACCGGCAGGTCGCCCTTCCGCCGGGACTCGCTCGGCGGGGTGCTGCACGCGGTGGTCTTCGACGAGATCCGGCCGCCCGCGGAGTGCGGCCCGCTGCTGCCCGTGGTGCGGGGACTGCTGGAGCGCGATCCCGCGCAGCGGCTCGGCGCGCAGGAGGCGGAGCGGATGCTGCGGGCCTCCGCGGAGGCGGCGCCGCGGTCCACCCGGACGGAGTACACACCGACGGAGTACACGCCGACGCAGCACGGCGCGACCGGGGCCGGACCCGAGCCCGCACCGGCCTCCGCGTCCGGGCCGACACCGGTGTCGGCGCCCGTAGCCGTACCCGCGCCCGTGCCCGTGGGCGCACCCGGGAAACGGCGGCCGTGGGCGGCACTGTTCGCCGCCCTCCTGGTGGCCGCGATCGCCGGGGCGGGCGTGTCCGCCGCGTTGCTCATGAACGACGACGCACGGGACGGGGAGACGTCCACGAGCGGTGCGGCCGGTCAGCGGCCCTCGCCGACGCCGACGCCCGCCTCCGGCGCCCCCGGCGAGCAGATCGGCACGGTCTCCCCCTCCTCCGACGACAAGGCCGCCCCGGCCGGCTACCGCGTCGCCCGGGACCCGGAGGGCTTCTCGCTCGCCGTCCCCATCGGCTTCACCCGCAAGGTGGAGGGTTCGCGGATCTTCTACATGTCGCCCGGTGAGACCTTCCGCATCGGCATCAAGGTGGCGGAGCCGGAGTCGGGCGGGCCGGTCGCCGTCCATCAGCGCGCGCACGTCAGGGGCCCGTCGAACAACCCCGGTTACCGGGACGCCGAGGTCGTGACCACCTTGCAGAACGGCCGGCAGGCCGCCCTCTGGCTGTTCACCTGGGACGGCTTCTCCGCGGTCGAGGGCCCCCGGCACACCCGCGACCTGTGCTGGGAGGAGGACGGCCGGCTGTACGACGTGTGGGTGTCGTCGCCGGTGCGCCAGAGCGACGAGGCCCGGGGCTACTTCGACACCGCGGTGCGCACCTTCGTACGCACCGCCGGCTGACCGGTGTGACCCTGCGGGCACGCGAAAGGGCGCGACCCCGAAAGGTCGCGCCCCTCATTCTTGGGGCCCGAGGGGGCCTCAGGCCTCCGGGGAACCGCCGAAGCGCTCGCGGTAGGACTCCAGGTCCTCCTCGGTGACCCTCGCGAAGAGCACCGGCGGCACGGTGAACGGGGTGCCGGCGGCAACCGCGTCCAGGGACCGGGCCTGCTCCGGGGTGACCCACGTGGCCGTGTCGTCGGCGAGCGCGAACGAGGAGCGCATGGCGCGCGCCGAGGCCGGGATGAACGGCTCGGAGACCACCGAGTAGAGGTGGATGAGGTTCATCGCGGTGCGCAGGGTGAGCGCCGCGCCCTCGAGGTCGGTCTTGACCTCCAGCCAGGGGGCCTTCTCGTCGAGGTACGCGTTTCCGGCCGACCACAGGGCGCGCAGCGCGGCCGCGGCCTTGCGGTACTGCAGGGACTCCATGTGGCCCTCGTACTCGGCCAGCAGTACGGCGATCTGCTCGCCCAGCTTGGCCTCGGCCTCGCCGGCGGGGCTGCCGGCGGGAACCTCGTCGCCGAACTTCTTGCGGGAGAAGGTCAGCACGCGGTTGACGAAGTTGCCGAGGGTGCCGCCGAGGTCCTTGTTGACCGTGGCGGCGAAGTGCTCCCACGTGAAGGACGAGTCGTCGGACTCGGGCGCGTTGGCGATGAGGAAGTAGCGCCAGAAGTCGGCCGGGAGGATCTCCAGCGCCTGGTCGGTGAAGACGCCGCGCTTCTGCGAGGTGGAGAACTTGCCGCCGTAGTACGTCAGCCAGTTGAAGGCCTTGACGTAGTCGACCTTCTTCCACGGCTCACGGGTGGCCAGCTCGGTGGCGGGGAACATCACCGTGTGGAACGGGACGTTGTCCTTGGCCATGAACTGGGTGTAGCGGACGTCCTCTGCCTCGTACCACCACGACTTGTAGTCGCGGTTCGCCGGGTCCAGGTCCGACCACTCCTTGGTGGAGCCGATGTACTCGATCGGGGCGTCGAACCAGACGTAGAAGACCTTGCCCTCGGCGGCGAGCTCGGGCCAGGTGTCGGCCGGGACCGGGACGCCCCAGTCGAGGTCACGCGTGATGGCGCGGTCGTGCAGGCCCTCGGTCAGCCACTTGCGGGCGATGGAGGAGGCGAGCTGCGGCCACTCCTCCTCGTGCTCGGCGACCCATGCCTCGACCTCGTGCTGGAGCTTGGACTGCAGGAGGAAGAGGTGCTTGGTCTCGCGGACCTCCAGCTCGGTGGAGCCGGAGATGGCCGAGCGGGGCTCGATCAGGTCCGTGGGGTCCAGGACGCGGGTGCAGTTCTCGCACTGGTCGCCGCGGGCCTTGTCGTAGCCGCAGTGCGGGCAGGTGCCCTCGACGTAGCGGTCCGGCAGGAAGCGGCCGTCGACCGGCGAGTACACCTGCCGGATCGCACGCTCCTCGATGAAGCCGTTCTCCTGCAGGCGGCGCGCGAAGTGCTGGGTGATCTCGCGGTTCTGCTCGGAGGAGCTGCGGCCGAAGTAGTCGAAGGACAGCTCGAAGCCGTCGTAGACCGCCTTCTGGGCGTCGTGGGCCTGCGCGCAGAACTCGGCGACCGAGATGCCGGCTTCCTTCGCGGCGAGTTCGGCGGGGGTGCCGTGCTCGTCGGTGGCGCAGATGTAGAGGACGTCGTGGCCGCGCTGGCGGAGGTACCGGGAGTACACATCCGCCGGAAGCATCGACCCGACCATGTTGCCCAGGTGCTTGATCCCGTTGATGTACGGAAGCGCGCTGGTGATCAGGTGTCGAGCCATCCTCGGATGCTCCATTTCCTCTGTGCGGTACAACGTGACGTGACGGATTGTGAGTGCGGTTCATCGTATCGAACCGCCGAAAGGCCACGCGCCGCATTTGTTCGGGGTGGACGTAACGCAAAAGCGAGGGCAGTGACCTCTCCGTCACGGCCCTCGCGATCAGGCCCATGCTACAGCCGGACGGCGGAGCACCCGACCGGTGCCCGGCAGGGTCGGGCGGTGGTGACGGCACCCGCAGCAGGCATATGCATACGTGCTGGCTGGAGCCGTGCACGATCGAGATCGATCACGGGTCGATCATCCGCGACGCATTGCTTCCAGCTTTCTTCTCTGCGCCCTCCGAGTGCGCCCGCGCTGCTTTCCTGTTCCAGCGCACAGGGGATGAGGTGGAGCGGTGAACGATGGCGGACCGGAGGAGTCCGGTGGGGCCGTGGGACTACCGAGCCGGCGCCGGCGGCCGACTCCCATGAGCCAGTGGGACCCGACGGCGCGCCTGTCGTACTGGGCCTTCCACGCCAACCGGCGGCCCGCGTACATGCGCTTCGCGTATCTGCAGCTGGGCTCCGACGCGGCGGCGGAGGAGGCGGTGGACGCCGCTTTCGACTCGATCATGGGCGAGTGGCTGCGGATGCTCCACATGGACCGCCTGGACGCCTACGCCTGGACCGTCCTCAAGCGCTGCCTGGTCGACCGGCAGCGCCTGCGCGAACCCTGGCGGCAGCCGCCCGAGCCGATGGACATCAGCGCCTTCGAGGCCGCCCTCAAGGACGCCCACGCCGACCGGTACGAGGTGCTGACCGACACCATCCGCTTCTACTCCGCCGTCTCCCGGCTCGCCGAGCGGCAGCGGGACGCCGTACTCCTGCGGTACGGGCTCCAGTGCACCCCCGGCGAGGCCGCCGCCGTGATGGGCGTCGACGAGGCCACCCTCCGCTCCAGCCTCGGACAGGCCCACCGGCGGCTCGCCCGCCTGCTCGCCACGTCCACCGCACCGCCCGAATCGGCCACACCACCCGAATCTGCCGAATCAGCCGAATCATGAGGCGCTACGAACGACAGGAGCTGCAGGAGGGCGACGGGATCCCCCGCACCCTGGCCGAGTTCCTCGCCCGGGCGGGCGTCCGCGACCGCTACCGGCACTACGACCTCGGCGCCGCCGAAGCCCGGCTGCTTCGCGCCACACCGCACACCCCCACCTCCGGACACCGCGCCCGCCGGCGGTCCGTGCACGGCTGGAGCGACCCCACCCGGGACTGCCCGCTCGACGCCGAACGGGCCCGCCGCGACCTCAAGGCCGTCTGCCTGGCCTCCGCGTGCGCGCCCAGGGCCGGGGCGCACCTCGACTCCTTCCTCTCCGACGGGCGCACCGACCTGGCCGGGGCCGTCGTCTTCGGCTGCCTGCTGCACCTGGCCGGGCTGCGCGAAGGAGCCCGCTTCTGGTGGCAGTTCGCCGCCGGATCCGGGAGCCCCCGAACCTCCGCGGCCGCCTACTGCCTCTTCCTCGACCACTCCCGGCGCGGCGAGCACCACGACGCCCGGCACTGGGCGCGCGAGCTGGGCCGGCGCGGCTTCCGGCCGACCGGGCGGCGGGATCTGCGCGAGATCCGGCTGTGCGCGCAGGCGGCCGTGCTGCGCCACGTCGACCAGTTCGAGGATCCCGACCTGGGCCCGGTGCCGCTGCCCAGGCCCGGACTGTCCGGGGTGCTGGCCTCGTTCCTGCCCCCGCCGCCCGTCACCGTGCCGGCCCCGGCGGCCGCGCTCCGGGCGGCCGCCGGACCGCTGCGCCACCCCGCACTGACGGCGGCGGCCCGCGGGAGCGCCGCCCGGGCCGGGACGGGCCGGGCCCTGGCCGAGGCCCGCCGCGCGCTGGCCGTCGTACGCGTCCTGGAACAGCACCCGTTGGGGGTGCGGGCCGCCCAGCTCGCCCGGGAGTCCGGCCTCGCCGACGGGGAACTGCGGCCCCTGCTGGCGATGCTGTGCGAGGAGGAGTACGCGTACCGGCCGGCCCTCGGGGTGTACGCGCGCGGGCCCGCCCTGCAGCGGCTGGCCGCCCCCGGCGGGCACGGTCTGGCCGGGCAGCTCCAGCGCACCCTGGCGCTGGCCCGGGACAGCGCGGGCGCCGCGGTCTACCTCAGCCGGTACGCCGAGGGCGAGGTCCGGATCACACAGATGGCGGCCGGGCCCGCGACCCCGCCGGTGCGCGAGTGGGTCGATTTCCGGGCGGCCGCGCACGCCAGCGCGGTCGGCAAGTGCCTGCTGACCCAGCTCGACCACGACGGCCGCGCCGACCACGTGGCCCGGCACCGGCCCGCGCGGCTCACCCGGCGGACCATCACCGACAGCCGGGTGCTGTTCAGCGCCCTGGACGCGCTGGCTCCGGGCGCGCCCGTGTTCGACCTGCGCGAGTACTCCCCCGGGGTCGTCTGCTCGGCGGTCCCGATCGCCACCGGGGGCACCGCCGGGAGCCTCGCGCTCTCACTGCCCGCGTCGCACGCCCACCGGCTGGGCGCGGCCACCGAGGCCCTGCGCCGCAAGGCCGTCCCCGTGCTGCTGGCCCTGCTCCTGACGGGCGCGATCCCCCCGGACGCCCCGGCCGCGGCGAAGCCCCCTCCGCAGGCCCCGCCGGAGCAGGCCCGGACCATGCGCGCCCCGGTCACCCCGGTCACTCCGGAGACCCTGCGCCACCTGCGGCGCCTCTTCCGTACCCCGCTCACCGGAGGCACGGCCGCCGCGGGCGGTCCGCATCTGGTCAGCGACACCACGGCGGCCGCCGCCTACCTCTTCGACGCCGTCGCGGAGAGCGACCAGCCCCGGCTGTCGCTGCCGCACACCTTCACGTCGGTCACCCCGGGCAGCCTGATCACCCCGACGGGGCTGGTGGTCCTGGAACCATGACCGGGCCAGGGCGCGGTTCGGCCGGGCCCGGCCCGGCCGAACCGGAAACGGGAATACAGAAGAGCCCCACACGATGTGTGGGGCTCTTGCTTGTGTCCGAGGGGGGACTTGAACCCCCACGCCCGATAAAGGGCACTAGCACCTCAA